>JAHIYU010000103.1 GCA_018814885.1 bacterium
CCGCCGCCTCCGGTGCTCCGGTCGCGCCGGCAGCCGCCGCCGCCGCGGGAGACGAGGTCGCAGCGGTCACCCGCATGGCGGCCGCCGCGTCGAGCGCGATCCCCTTCCTGGACATCGAGCCCCTGCCCGACTTCTCGGTCTGGGGGCCGGTGGAGAAGGAGCCGCTGCGCTCGATCCGCCGCAAGGTGGCGCGCAAGATGACCACCTCGATGATCCTGGTGCCGCATGTCGCCCACATGGACGATGCCGACGTGACCGAGCTGGAGGGCTTCCGGCTGCGCATGCGGGAGCGGCGCGACGGCAAGGAGGGCTGCAAGCTCACGCTGCTGTCGTTCGTGGTGCGCGCGATCACCGCGGGCCTGAAGGCGGCGCCGGCCTTCAACGCCAGCCTGGATCCGTTCAGCGAGGAGATCATCTACAAGAAGTACTACAACATCGGCTTCGCGGCCGACACGGGGAAGGGGCTGGTCGTGCCCGTCATCAAGGGCACAGACACGCGCAGCATCAACGAGATATCCTGCGAGATCGCCGAGAAGGCGGCGCTGGCCCGCGAGGGCAAGCTGCCCATCGAGGACATGCAGGGCGGCACCTTCACCATCACCAACGTCGGGCCGCTTGGCGGCACTGCTCTGATCCCGACCATCAACTATCCCGAGGTCGCCATCCTCGGCATGGGACGGGTCCAGGAGAAGCCTGTGGTGCGCGACGGCGAGATCGTCATCCGCAAGATCCTGCCGCTGACGCTGGCGTTCGACCACCGCGTGGCCGACGGCGCCGACGCCGCCCGCTTCGTGGGCGAGCTGGTGCGCAACCTGTCCGACCCGAACCTGCTGCTGCTCGATACCTAGGAGAACCGCCATGGTCATGGGGAGCCTGAATCAGGAAGTGGAGACGGTGGTCATCGGGTCGGGGCCCGGCGGCTACGTGGCGGCGCTGCGGCTGGCCGACCTCGGCCAGGACGTGATGCTGATCGAGGAGCGCGATCGTCCGGGCGGCGTCTGCCTGCTGGAGGGCTGCATCCCCTCGAAGTCGCTCATCAACGCCGTCGAGCTGAGCGAGGCGGCGCGCGAGGCGGAACGCCTCGGCCTCACCTTCAGCGATCTAAAGCTGGACCACCGCAAGCTGCGCGAGTGGACCGACGGCGTCGTGGCGACGCTGTCGGACGGCATCAGGGCCCTGTTGAACAAGCGCGGCGTGGAACTGGTCCACGGGCATGCCCGCTTTCAGGACGCCCACTCCCTGATGATCGAGGGCGGCGGCACAGTGAGCTTCGCCAACTGCATCATCGCCACGGGATCGTCTCTGAACCGGCTGCCCGAGGGCATCGATTCCAGCGTCTGGTCCAGTGCCGATGCGCTGGAGCTCAAGGAGGTGCCGGGCACTTTGCTGGTGGTGGGCGGCGGCTACATCGGCCTCGAGCTCGGCCTGGTCTACGCCGGCCTCGGCAGCGAGGTGTCCGTGGTCGAGTTCCTCTCGCGCCTGCTCATGGGTGCCGACCACGACCTGGTCGACGTGATGGTCAAGCAGGTCGAGAAGCGCACGCACGAACTGATGCTGGATTCGCGGGTGGTGTCCATCAAGCCGTCCGGCGGCGGCTTCGACGTGCAGATCGAGCACGAAGGCCAGACCCTCGAGAAGCGCTACGACCAGGTCCTGGTGGCCATCGGGCGCCGGCCCAACACCGAAGACCTCGGCCTCGAGCACACCAGGGTCGTCGTGGACGACAAGGGCGTCATCGAGACCGACGGCGAGTGCCGCACCGCCGAACCGCACATCTACGCCGTCGGCGACGTGGCCGCCGGGCCCATGCTGGCCCACAAGGCCAGCCGCGAGGGCAAGATCGCCGCGGAAGCCATCGCCGGACACAAGGTGGAGTTCGACAACCGGGCCATTCCCGCCGTCGTCTTCACCGACCCCGAGATCTCCTGGTGCGGGCTGACCGAGCGGCGCGCCGCCGACCTGGGGACCGAGATCAACGTGGGCCGCTTCCCCCTGTCCGCCCTGGGCCGCGCGCGGGCCATCGGGCACACCGAGGGGTTCGTGAAGATCATCTCGGAACCCGGGACCGATCTGATCCTGGGCGTCGGCATCGTCGGTACGCACGCCAGCGAGCTGATCTCCGAGGGGGCGCTGGCCATCTAGATGGGGGCCACGCTGGCCGACCTGACCGACACCATCCACCCGCATCCCACCCTCAGCGAGGCGCTCATGGAGGCGGCCGAGGTGGCGGCGGGGACGGCAGTGCACGTCCACCGCCCGGGCAAGTGAGCCGGGCCGACGACACCGATCCTCCGGGCGCGTACCCCGACACCGTGCCGAACACGCTCCCGGACGACGATTTCCCGTCCTGGCGGCGGGACGAGGATCTGATCGCGGAAGCCGCGCGCCCCCGCGTGCGCGTCGTGTCGTGCCGGGACGTGGAGGTGGTCATCGGCCGCGGGGGCAAGGCCGACCTCGAACTGCGCCGCGACGCGATCCGCGCAGACGGCGTGCCGATCTACCGCAGGCGCGGCGGCGGCGGCGCCGTGGTGCTGGGCCCGGGCAACCTGGTCGTCTCCCTCGCGGCTCCCCTGCCCGGTATCGGCGGCGTGACGTCCGCGTTCCGCGCCATCACCGCCTGGCTGACCGGCGGCCTGGACGTGGCGGGGATTCCCGGCGTGCGCGGCGAAGGCGTGAGCGACCTGGCGCTGGGCGACCGCAAGGTGGGCGGCTCCTGCATCTACCGCACCCGCGGATTCGTCTACTACGCGAGCACGTTGCTGACGGATCCCGACCTGGACTTGGTGGAGAGGTACCTGCAGCACCCGCCGCGGGAACCCGGCTACAGGCGAGGCCGCAACCACCGCGATTTCATGGGAAGGTTGCCCGCGGCCGCGGCCGTTTCGGAATTCGACGAGCGGCTGCAGGCGATCCTGGCGGGGGCGACGCCCGACCTCGGTCCGATCTTCCGAGCCTCGCCATCCCCCCGATGAGCCGACGAATTGGCGGGTGCCCTGCCGGTTCCTCGGACCGCCTTCACTCCGCCCGGTCGTAGACCATCCTCAAGGCGACCGTCTCGTCTCTGCGGGGCGGCTTGAACTCGTGGACGACGGTCAAGCGCCGGCCTTCGGTGTCGAGGGTGTAGGTGACGGTCCTGTCCCGTCCGTCCTTCCCTTCGCTGCGCACCACGATGCCGTCGCCGGTGACCGTCGCCGTCTCGAACACCTGGCCCATGGGGGTCCAGCGCTCGATGCGGCGGCCGTCGGTGTAGAGCGACTGCAGGATGTCCATGTCGTCGGTGACGGCGAACTCGTCGCCCTCGTGGAATATCTCCAGGCGCTCCAGCCCTTGCATCATCGCCGGGGGCTTGACGACGGCCTGCGGGTCATCGGTACGGATGTCGTCCATGGCCTCGGCCTTGCCGCCGCCCCTGCCGCCACGTCCCATACCGCCGCCCATGCCTCCGCGGCCCATGCCCACGCGCATGCCCCCGGGCATATCGGTCCGGGCGCCCATGACCTGCGCGGGATCGTCGCTGAGCGTCTCGTTCCTGACCCAGGTGCCCGTATACGATGGTGCGGGGGCCTCGTTCTCGGCCGCGGCGGCGACGACTGGCCATATGGACGCCAACACCAGGGCGGCGAACACCGCCGGGAATACGTGTCTCAT
This sequence comes from bacterium, assembly GCA_018814885.1. Lineage (NCBI taxonomy): Bacteria > bacterium. The sequence goes on from JAHIYU010000103.1 coordinate 3,649, forward strand.
CGTGTTCTCCTGTAATTGCGGGGTGCCGACTCGTTCGTTCCCAACGCACGGGACGGAAGAACCCTGCGCCACTCATCCGAGTTCCGGACCGGAGGCCAGACGGTCCAGGATCAGCGAGGCGAGGGCGTAGCCGAAGATGCCGGGCAGGGCGATGCCGCTGGGCAGACGGTTGCGGACGCGGCCGCGCTCCAGCATCCGGTCGTCCAGGTCGGGCGGCAGGACTTCCCGGGGGCGCTCCTCGGACCAGATGCAGGGGATGGGAGAATCTATCCCCTTGCGGCGCAGAAACTTGCGGACGCGGCTGGCGAGGGGGCAGCGGCGGCTCTCCCACAGGTCGCCCGAGCGTACCAGCGAGACGTCGGTGCGTCCGGCGGCGCCCATGCTGCTGGCGACGGGTACTTCGCGGCGGACGCACTGCTCCAGCAGGGCCACTTTCGGATTGAGGCTGTCGATGGCGTCGGCGACCCAGTCGGGCGGCGGTGTCAACAGCTCGTTTGCGGTGTCGGTGTGGACGAAGGCCCGGACGGCGCGCGTCTCGGTCCAGGGACAGGTCGCGCGGAGGTGATCGCGGATCACCTCCGCCTTGGGCCGACCGATGTCCCGTTCCGTGGCGGCCGGGCTGCGGTTCAGGGAGGAGGCGGTGACGGCGTCGAAATCGACGAGGGTCAGGGTGCCCAGGCCGCTGCGCGCCAAGGCCACCGCCGCGTGGGCGCCCACGCCGCCCAATCCGCACACCATCACGTGCGCGGCGCGTATCTTGACGAAGCCGTCCTCGCCGTACAGATCGAGCGTCCGCTTGAAGCGCTCAGGATAGCCGGAAGAGTTCACGCGCGTTCCTCGTCGTCTCGACGGCGATCTCGTCCACGGTCATGCCGCGCAGCTCCGCCAGGGCGGCGGCGACGGCGCGCACGTTGCCAGGTTCGTTCTCCCCGTCCGGTATGCCCGCCATGCCCAGTCCCGGGGCGTCTGTCTCCAGCACGACGCTGTCTAGGGGGACGTCCCCGGCGCCGTGGCGCGACCGCCTGGCGCGGGGCCGTGTGATAGCCCCGCCGAGACCGATATGGAGTCCCAGATCCAGGATGCGCCGGGCCAGCTCGGGACCGCGCGAGAAGGCGTGGACCACGCCGCGCACCGGGCCCTCCGCCGCGAGTTCTGCGATGAACTTGTCGAACGCGCCCCGGCAGTGCAGGATCACCGGCAGGTCCAGCTCGCGCGCCAGGCGCAACTGGTCGCGGAAGACCGGCAGCTGTACGTCCAGCCCGGGACCCTCGATCTTGGTGTCCAGGCCGATCTCGCCGACGGCCACGGTCCGGCAGGCGCGCAGCCGGTCGCGCAGGGCGTCGATATCGACGCCCTCGTGGGCTTTCCAGGGGTGGACTCCCAGCGCGGGGAAGACATCGTCGTGCGCGGCGGCGATCTCGGCCACCGCGTCCCAGCCGCCTGCGGCGTAGGCCGGCAGGACGAAACCGCCGACGCCGGCGGCCCGGGCGCGGGCGAGCACGGCGGGTAAATCGCGCCGCAAGGGCTCGAAATCCAGATGCACGTGTGTGTCGATCAAGAGCATGTCCGATGTTGGCATAGCCCGCCCCGGCCTGGCAATGCGGTTGATCGGAAAACAACTTGAAAATACTGGATGAAATGCGTATTCATTGTTGCGCAATCGTCATGGTGCGACGACGGGTGCTGCCGGCGCATCCCGGTAAGTAATTGCCGATCCATCGTTCGAGTTGATATGTTCCGCGCGACATCGACGATGAGAGACCGCCCCCGGATCGTTCCGGACTTGGGGCAGAATGCGGGAGCTGAGCACCCTTGGATTCCCAGCAGAACGGCCACGATCCCTTCGTCTTTCCCAAGTGGGCCAACACGCTCCGACTGCCGCTGACCATCGGCGCTGCCCTGGTCCCCCTTTACATCGCGGTACTCATCTACCTGACCTTCGCGCCGGGCACCACCGGCGTCGGCTACGCGCTGGAGCAGCCGGTGCCGTACAGCCACGAGCTTCACGCGGGCGAGCTGGGCATCGACTGCCGCTATTGCCATATCGGCGTCGAGTCGGGGGCGTCGGCCACCATACCGCCCACGCGGACCTGCATGAACTGCCACGCGACGGTCAAGACCGGGAGTGAACGGCTCGCGCTAGTGCGCGAGAGTTTCGCGACGGGCCGTTCCATTCCCTGGGTGCGGGTCCACGACCTGCCCGACTACGCCTACTTCAACCACAGCGCGCACGCGACCCGCGGCGTGGGCTGCGAGACCTGCCACGGTCGTGTGGACAAGATGGAGACCGTCTATCAGGCCGAGGGCCTGAACATGGGCTGGTGCCTGGGCTGCCACCGCGCTCCGGAGCCGTACCTGAGGCCCGTAGGCGAGGTCACGACCATGGGCTGGGTGCCGGGGATCGATCGGACCGAGCTGGGCTCGCAGTTGCGCGAGGCCAGGAACATCAACCCTCCTGCGGATTGTTCGACATGTCACCGATAGACGAGAAAAGTCCCGACCAGGGTTACTGGCGCAGCCTGGAGGAGCTGGGGAACACCCCGGAGTACTGCAGGTTCACCGAAGCCGAATTTCCCGAGGAGGCGCGGGTTCCTACCGACGCCTTCTCGCGCCGCCGCTTCCTCCAGCTCATGGGCGCTTCGGTGGCCATGGCGGGCGCCGCGGGCTGCCGCTGGCCCGAGGAGAAGATCGTTCCCTTCGCCGAGCGGCCCGACGGCGTTGTCCCCGGGACGGTACGGCGCTATGCGACGGCGATGGACCTCGCCGGCAAGGTCAGCCCGCTGCTGGTGACCACGAACGATGGTCGGCCCCTGAAAGTGGAAGGCAACCCCGATCATCCCCTGAGCGCCGGCGCCGCGGACCATTTCGCCCAGGCCAGCGTGCTCGAGATGTATGATCCCGACCGCAGCCGCGAGGTGCTCCGGCGCCGCGGCGGCTCCTATGACCGGCGCTCCTGGGAGGACTTCATCGCCTGGGCCGGTCCGCATTTCGAGACGTTGCGTGGCAACGGGGGGCGCGGCCTGGCCGTGCTCTCCGAGCAGAGCGCGTCGCCGACCCTCGCGGCACTGCGACGGCGCCTGCGCGACGAGCTGCCCGATGCCGGCTGGTACGAATACGAGCCCGTCTCCCGCGACAACGAACGCCTGGGCTCGGGACTCGCCTTCGGCACGGCGCAGCGCGCGCACCTGTCCCTGGGCGCGGCCGCCGTCATCGCCTGCTTCGACGCCGACCCGCTCTCGGACCACCCGACGTCCCTGCGCAATGCGCGCGACTTTGCCGAGGGGCGGCGCGCCGGGCACGGACGCATGAACCGGCTCTATGCGGTGGAGAGCTGCCCGAGCGTGACCGGCGGCATGGCCGATCACCGCTTCGCCGTCCCGACATCGCGCATCCCCCACGTGCTCCATCAACTCGCCGCCGAACTCTTCCTGCACGGGGGGCTGGAGTTGCCCCGGGGGATGGACCGCCTGCGCGGCGCTTTCGCTCACGTGGAAAGACAGGGGCACCAGGAAACGTTCGTCCCCGCCCTGGCCCGCGATCTGACGGCCAACCGCGGCCGCGGCCTGGTGGTCGTCGGCCCGCGCATGCCCGACCACGCGCACGCGCTCTGCCACCTGCTGAACCGGGCCCTGGGCAACTGCGGACGCACGGTCACCTACAGTCCCGAGGAGCCGCGGGGCCTGACTCACGGTGCGGCCATCGCCGACGTGGCCCACGGCGTCGGGAAGGGCTCGATCGACACCCTGCTGATCCTGGGCGGCAATCCGGCCTTCGACGCGCCGGCCGAACTCGGCCTGGCCGAACTGCTGGCCAGAGTGCCCCATTCGGTGCGGTTGGGCCTCTACGACGACGAGACCTCCCGGACCTGCGCATGGCACCTGCCGCGCGCCCATTACCTGGAGTCCTGGGGCGACGTGCGCGACCACGACGGCCGTTACGGCGTGGTCCAGCCCCTGATCAGCCCGCTCTTTGGCGGCTGGACCGCCCCGGAGCTCTTATCGCTGCTGCTTGACGGCGAGAAACGCCCCGCCCACGCGCAGGTGCGCGAGACCGCCCGCGGGCTGGGCGTCCGCCGCGACTCCGCCTGGAAGACGCTGCTGCGAGACGGCCTGCTGCCGGGCAGCGAGGCCGCCGGCGGCGTCCCCGAACTGGAGGGCCGCGGGCTGATCGCCGCGGTGGTCCGCGGCGCGAGGGCCGCCGTGCCCGAACCCGGCCGCGACAACCTGGAAGTGGTCTTCGCGCCGGACTCCTGCCTCTACGACGGCCGCTTCGCCAACAACGCCTGGCTGCAGGAACTGCCCGACTACATGACGAAGCTCACCTGGGACAACGCCGCGCTCATCGGCGTGTCGACCGCTGCGGAGCTGGGCGTGAGGCACGGCGACGTGGTGGTGCTCGAGCTGGGCGGGCGCCGTCTGGAAACGGCGGTCTACGTCCTGCCCGGGCACGCGTCCTGGTCGGTCACCCTGACCCTGGGACACGGACGCGAGCGGGCCGGCCGCGTGGGCGGGGGTACGGGCTTCGCCACCTATCGGCTGCGCTCTGCGGATGCGCCGGACTACGGCCTGGGCGCCGTCCTGGCCAAGACGGGCCGCGTCTACCCCCTGGCCACGACCCAGGACCACCATGCCATCGACGCCGCGGGCATGGCCGAGCGCGAGAAGCGCGTTCCCACCCTCGTGATCGAGGGCGACCTGGCGGAGTACGCGCATCACCCGGACTTCGCCTCGCACCGCGCCCACCATCCGCCCCTGGTCTCGCTCTGGGAGGAGCGGGACTACACGGGCCGCGCCTGGGGCATGACCGTGGACCTCAACACCTGCATCGGCTGCAACGCCTGCGTGACCGCCTGCCAGGCCGAGAACAACATTCCGGTCGTCGGCAAGGATCAGGTGGCCAGGGGTCGAGAGATGCACTGGATCCGCCTGGACCGCTATTTCCAGGGCGATCCGGAGAATCCGCGCGTCGCCCACCAGCCGGTGGCCTGCGTGCATTGCGAGATGGCGCCCTGCGAGCAGGTCTGTCCGGTCGGCGCCACCATGCACAGCGAGGAGGGCCTGAACACCATGGCCTACAACCGCTGCGTGGGCACCCGGTACTGCTCGAACAACTGCCCCTACAAGGTGAGGCGCTTCAACTTCTTCAACAACAACAAGGGCATCCCCGAGGTCCGCAAACTGGTCTACAACCCGGAAGTGACGCTGCGGGCGCGCGGCGTGATGGAGAAGTGCACCTACTGCGTGCAGCGTATCGAGAAGGCCAAGATCGCGGCCAAGAACGAGGGCCGCGGGCTGCGCGAAGGGGAGATAACCACCGCCTGCCAGCAGACCTGCCCGACCCGCGCCATCGTCTTCGGCGACCTGAACGACGCGAACAGCGAGGTCGCGAAGATGACCGTCGACCGGCGGGCCTACCACATGCTGGCCGAGCTCAACTTGAAACCGCGCACGGCGTACCTGGCGCGCCTGCGCAACCCGAATCCCGAACTGGTGGAGAGCGCCGATGGGCATGCTGCTCGCTAAGGACGCGATCGACAACACCGTCCACGATCCGACGCAGCCGCAGGAGCTGATCACCGGCGGACAGACGTTCACGTCGATCACCGACCACATCTGCGGCATCGTGGAGAAGCCCCGGCCGCCGCGCGCGTGGTACGTGGCCATCGGCATCACGTCGGCGTTCACCGGCGTGCTGGGCCTGATGATCCTCTACCTGATCTTCACGGGCATCGGCGTCTGGGGACTCAACAACCCCGTGGGCTGGGGCTGGGCCATCGTGAACTTCGTGTTCTGGGTCGGCATCGGGCACGCCGGCACGCTCATCTCGGCCATCCTCTTCTTGCTGCGCCAGAAGTGGCGCACGAGCATCAACCGCTTCGCCGAGGCCATGACCATCTTCGCGGTGATCTGCGCGGGCATCTTCCCGGCCATCCACGTCGGCCGCGTCTGGGTGGTGTGGTGGCTCTTCCCGCTGCCCAGCTACCAGTCCATGTGGCCCCAGTTCCGCAGTCCGCTGCTATGGGACGTCTTCGCCGTCGGCACCTACATGATCGTCTCGCTGCTGTTCTGGTACACGGGCATGGTGCCGGACCTGGCGACGCTGCGCGACCGCGCGAGGACCAGTCTCCGCAAGATCTCCTACGGGCTGTTCGCCCTGGGCTGGCGCGGCTCCAACCGCCACTGGCACCGCTACGAGAAGGCGTACCTGCTGCTGGCCGGCCTGGCCACGCCCCTGGTGCTTTCTGTGCACTCGGTGGTGTCCTTCGACTTCGCCACCGCCCAGATCCCCGGCTGGCACACGACCATCTTCCCGCCCTACTTCGTGGCGGGCGCCATCTTCTCGGGCTTCGCCATGGTGATGACGCTCATCATCCCGGCGCGAGAGATGTTCAAGCTGAAGAACATAGTTACGCTCTATCACCTGGAGACCATGGCCAAGATCATCCTGGCCACCGGCACCATGGTGGGCTACGCCTACGCGACCGAGTTCTTCATCGCCTGGTACAGCGGCAACCCGGCCGAACAGTTCGCCTTCATCAACCGCGCCTTCGGCCCCTACGCCTGGGCCTACTGGATCATGGTCAGCTGCAACGTGATCTCGCCCCAGCTCTTCTGGTTCAGGAAGATCCGCACCAACACCTGGGCGCTGCTGATCATCTGCATCTTCGTGAACATCGGCATGTGGTTCGAGCGGTTCGTGATCACGGTCACGTCCCTGAGCCGCGATTTCCTGCCCGCGTCCTGGGGGTACTACTCGCCGACGCTCGTCGATATCCTGACCTTCGCGGGCAGCTTCGGCCTGTTCTTCACCCTGGTCCTGCTGTTCATGCGCTACCTGCCGATGGTGGCCATGGCCGAGGTGAAGACCGTCATGCCGCAGGAACACTGGGAGGACAAGGTCTCCCGTCCGATCGGCGACTACCACGGCGACAACCCCGTGGTCCAGCCCCTACGCCGGCGCGCGCGCCGGCCAGAGCGGAGATAGCGAATGAGTGACGCAAGCGCGAACACCCACGGCGGCCGGGAGCTCTTCGGGTACCTCCTCGAGTACGAGAATCCCGGCGACCTGCTCGCGGCCTGCGAGAAGGTGCGCGACGCGGGGTACACCAGGTGGGACGCCCACACGCCCTTCCCGCTCCACGGGCTGGACGGGGCCATGGGCATCCGCGGCACGCGGCTGCCGTGGCTGGTGCTGGCGGGCGGCCTGGCGGGCCTGGCTCTCGCCCTGCTCATGCAGTGGTGGATGAACGCGGTGGACTATCCCTTCTGGATCAGCGGCAAGCCCTTCTTCGGGATCCCGGCCGCGGTTCCCGTCGCCTTCGAGCTGACGGTGCTGCTGAGCGCGCTGACGACCTTCTTCGGGATGTGGGCGCTGAACGGGCTGCCCCGGCACCACCACCCGCTGTTCAACAGCGAGCGGTTTAAGCGCGCCACGGCGGACCGCTTCTTCATCTCGCTGGAGGCGGCCGATCCCAGGTTCCATCCGGAGCGGACCCGCGCGTTCGCCGAGACCCTCGGCGCGCAAGACGTCGAGGCCGTGGAGGACTGACCGATGCCGAGAATGTTGAAATCCGTCGCGATCGTCCTGACCCTGCTGGCGCTGATCCCGCTGGCGCTGCTGGTGAAGGCCCGGGTGACGCACAGCCCGTCGCCGCGCCTGATGGTGATTCCCGACATGGACAACCAGGATCGTTACAAGACCCAGCAGGCGTCGCCGTTCTTCGCCGACGGCCGTGTCATGCGCGCGCCCCCGGCGGGCACGGTGGCCCGGGGCGAGATCTTGGACGAGCCGGCATACGCCCTGGGGCACGTGGATTCGGTGTGGGTGGAGAGCTTCCCGCGGCCGCTGGACGCCGCGGCGCTGGCCCGCGGCCGCGAGCGGTACGGCATCCACTGCGCGCCCTGCCACGGCCTGGCCGGCGCCGGCGACGGCATGATCGCCCGGCGCGCCGACTTCCTCAGGGAAGGTACCTGGACGCCGACCACCGACCTGCGCACCGACTCCGTGCGCGAGCGTCCGCTGGGGCGCATCTACGACACGATCGCCAACGGCATCCGCAAGATGCCCGCCTACGGCCCGCAGATACCGATGGCCGACCGCTGGGCCATCGCGGGCTACGTGCGCGCCCTGCAGATCGCCGCCGGCGGACGGGAGGAGCGATAGCCTTGGCTCACATGAAACGAGACGTTTCCATGCTCGACAGGGAGCGGCTGACGCTGGGCGGCGCCGGCCGGCTGCTGCTGGTCGCCGGGCTGGTCGTGGGCGTCGGGGGGTTGGCGATCAGCTACGTCCTCGGTCGCGGCGCCGACGACGGCATGCATCACTTCATGTACGCCTACCTGCTGAACTTCATGTTCCTGCTGTCGCTGTCGCTGGGCGCGCTGTGGTTCGTGCCCCTGCAGCACCTGACCCGCTCGAGCTGGAGCACCGTCATCCGCCGCCTGGCCGAGATCGTCTCGGGCACGATCCCGGTGCTGGGCCTGCTGGCCGTTCCCATCCTGCTGAACCTGGACGTGATATATCCCTGGGCCGACCCCGCGCACGCCGCCGGCGATCCGCTCATGGCCCACAAGCTGGGATTTTTGAGCGTGAAGTGGTTCACCTTCCGCGTGGTCCTCTACTTCGTGATCTGGACGGTTCTGGCGTACGTGTTCCGCCGCTGGTCGGCGAAGCAGGACCAGAGCGGGGACCTGTCCTACACCTTCCGCAGCGAGAGGCTGGGCGGACCGGCCCTGCTCGTCTACGGCTTGACCCAGACCCTGGCCGCCTTCGACCTGATGATGAGCCTGGACGCGCACTGGTTCAGCACCATGTTCGGCGTCTACTGGTTCGCGGGCATCGTGGCCGCCTTCTTCGCGTTGATGACCCTGCTGACCTGGGGTCTGCAGCGCTCCGGCCGCCTGTCGCGGATCGTGACCGTCGAGCATTACAACGACTACGGCCGCGCCATGTTCGCCTTCGTCTTCTTCTGGGCGTACATCGCCTTCAGCCAGTACATGCTGATCTGGTACGCGAATATCCCGGAGGAGACGGGATGGTTCCTGCGCCGCCAGGAGAACGGCTGGTCTGCCGTGGGCTACCTGCTGATCTTCGGGCACTGGCTGGTGCCCTTCGCGGGGTTGATGTCGCGCTTCACCAAGCGTCGCGTCGCGCTGATGGTCTTCTGGGCGGTGTGGATCCTGGTCATGCACTGGGTGGACCTGTTCTGGCTGATCATGCCCGAGCTCAGCCCTGGTGGCGTGCCTCTGCAATTGATGGATGTGACCCTGCTGGCGGGGCTGGGCGGCCTCTACGTCGCGGCCCTGGCCCTGCTCGCCGGCGACCGGTCGCTGATCGCGCGGCGCGATCCTCGCCTGCAGGAATCGCTGAATTTCGAGAACTACTAGCGTTGAGGAGTCCGTATGCATGGCGAGAGGACGGGACCGGATAGGCACCAGGTGATCGTCACGGGACTCTGCGGGGTCCTGGGCGCGGTCCTGCTGGTCATCCTCCTGCAGATCGTCCACTACGGGATGAGCGGGCGGGAGCGCGCGCGCAAGGTGCTGGCCGTGCCTCACGTCGAGTACGCCGCCCTGGTGGAGCAGCAGCGGTCCGACCTGGCGGCCGGCGTGCCGATCGAGGAGGCCATGGCCGAGGTCGTCCGCAGGCAGGGCGACGGCGGGACGACCGAGCAAAGGACGGAGCGATGATCCTGCACGGGCTGTTGGGCGCCAGCGACGCGCCGCCGGCGACGGTCGGCTTCCACTGGCTGCCCGCCGCGGCCACCGAGGGCGCGGGTCCGGTGGACGGGCTGTTCGAGCTGATCCTGTGGTTGGGCCTCTTCGCGTCGACCCTGCTGCTGGGGCTGTTGATCGCCGTCGCGGTGCAGTACCGCCGCCGTGGCGACGACGCGGCGGGCCTGCGGATCCGCGACGAGAACCTGCCCCTGACGGTGTTCGCCGTGGTCGTCGCGGCGGCCGTGGCGGTCTTCGTCTTCTACGCCGGCGCCGGCGTCCACCAGGACCTCGCGACGCCCCCGTCCGACGCCTACGCCGTCGCCGCTGAGGCCGATTCGGGCCGCGTGAGCTGGATCTATCCCAACGGCCACCGGACCGATTCCCTGCACGTGCCCGCCGCCCGGCCGGTCGTGGTGGACATGACCGCCCGCGACGCCGTCTACCGCCTGTCGATCCCCGCCTTCCGTCTGGGCCGGGACATGGTCCCCGGGCGCGAGACCCGCGTCTGGTTCGAAGCCGTCGAGCCCGGTTCCTACGACGTCTTCGCCGCCGCCCACGGCGATGTGCCGGGCGCGGCGTACGCGTCGGCGATCACGGTGCAGGAGCCGTCCGATTTCGACCAGTGGCTGGCGGCCAGCTCCGACATCCTGGCGGGCCTGACGCCCGTCGAGGGCGGCCGCAAGCTGTACGAGGCGCTCACCTGCATCGCGTGCCACTCACTGGACGGCACCAAGCTGGTGGGTCCGAGCTTCAGGGGCCTGATCGGTTCCGAGCGCGTCTTCCGGGACGGCGGCAGCGCGCTCGCCGATCCGGACTATGTCCGCGAATCTCTGCTCGAGCCCCAGGCCAGGGTGGTCGCGGGCTTCGAGCCGGTCATGCCCTCGTTCCAGGGACGGGTCGGCGACCGCGAGGTCGAGGCGCTGGTGGCGTTCATGGAGAGCCTGGACGGGGGCGTCCAGTAGTACGGATCCAAGCCCGGATCGGGAGGTTCGCATGTCGGCCCCGTGGCTAAACAGCTTGACCAGCAAGCGTGTCGACACACTTTATCTGGCGGTTGTCGTGGCGACGTTCGTCCTCGGCGGCGTGATGGCCCTGTTCCTGCATTCTGAGCTGATCGCGGCCGGGGATACCCTGTTGACGCCGGACGAGTTCGGCCGGTTCATCACCGCCCACGGCCTGTTGATGGTCTTCCTCTTCCTGGTGCCCGCCGTTCCCGCCGTGCTCGGCAACTACGCGCTGCCCCGGCTGCTCGGCGCCGATGACACCGCCCAGCCCGCGCTGGGCGCCCTGTCGTTCGTGCTCTATGCGCTGGGTGCGGCGGCCACGGTCGCGGCCGCGTTGGCCGGCGGCCTGGACGGCGGCTGGGACTTCTTCGCCGTCTTCCGGCCCGACGCGGCGCCCGGGCTCGCCGAGACGCTGCTGACGCTCGGCGTGGCCCTCACGGCGGCGAGCATGGTCTGCAACGGCGTCAACTTCATCTCGACGATCCATCGCCTGCGGCCGGCGTCGATGGGCCTGTACGACCTGCCCGTCTTCGCCTGGACCCTGTACGCCACCGCGGTGGTGCACATCCTGGCCACGGCCGCGCTGGCCGTCGTAGTGACGATCATCAGCGCCGACGCGAAGTTCGCCGGGGGACTGGTCGACCCCGACGCGGGTGGCGATCCCCTGCTGCCGCAGCGCTGGTTCTGGCTGTTCGCCCATCCGTTCGTCTACGCGTCGGTGCTGCCCGCGATCGGCGTGATCAGCGAGGCGTTGGGCCGGTTCGCCCGCAAGCGCGTCTTCGCGCCGCGCACCATGGCGGCCGCCGTCGCTCTCTACGCCGCGATCATCTGCCTCACCTGGGGGCAGCATCTCTTCGGCAGCGACACCGACGTCGCGGCCACGGTCCACAGCGGCTTCGCCCTGCTGGCGGTCGTGCCGGCGGTGATGTTCGCCGTGAGCTGGCTGGGCACCCTCTACGGCGGCGCGATCCGTTTCTCTGCGGCCCTGTGGTACGCACTGGCCGCGATCATGATGCTGGCGGTGTCCGGCGCGGGCGGACTGCTGCTGGCCACGCCCGGCACGGGCGCCATGCTGCGCGGCTCGCTCTTCGCGAGCGCCCAGTTCCACTACCTGGCCGGCGGCGTCTTCTTCGCCTTCCTGGCCGGACTGCACATGTGGTGGCCGGGCATGTTCGGGCGGCTCTACGCGGAGGGAACCGGCAAGCTCGGCGCGTTGCTGGTCTGCGTGGGCTACAACGCGGCCTTCGCGCCCCGCCTGCTGATGGGGTTGCGCGGCGCGCGCCAGGGCTGGGACGGCCTGCCCGGCGATCTGGGCACCCTGTCGGTGATTGGCGGCTGGGTGCTGGCGATCGGGCTGGCCGTGTCGATCGGGTGCCTGCTGGCTTCGTACCGCGGCGGAGAGTCCGCCGAGGGCGCGGTCGTCGACTGATCGTCGCGGATGTGCATCCCCGAGGACCCGCCGCCGTCCGGTGGCGGGGTTCTCCATATCAAGACAACGCCCCCGCGAGTGCGACGTCGCGGGGGCCTGGCCGCGGGGGAGGATAGTCCCGCGTTTTCGCCTGCTGGGGTTGCCCTTCAGGAAGATTCTCAATATACGGAGCGACCGACATGGGAGCAAATGGATCGAGCTGTTTGTTGCCGTATCGGCTCGGCGCGAGTGCGAATCCGTCCGATTTCTTCACCAATCCGGACTATCGGCATTCTCCGCGGTCGTCCCCGGATAGGTCTGCATGCGAGGCGGGATGTGCCCCGCATCGGCGAAGGCCACCAGCTTGCACGAACCGTCGCGCTTGACCTGGATCACCGTCAGGCTGCAGTTGGCGATGCTCATGCCCAGCCAGGCCTCGGTGTCGACGGCGAGGGCGCGCGTGACGAACCAGCGGATCACGTTGCCGTGGCAGACCACGATGTCGTGGGCGTCGACGTCGCCGGCGGGGGCGAAGATGCGGCCCCAGGCGACCGCGAGCGAGTCCTCGCAGGCGGCCACTTCCAGCGGATCCTCGCGCTCCATGATGTCGAGGCGCCGTGTCGTCGGCGTGCATTCGCGGATGTCGCGATGCAGGTCAAGCGCCAGCCCGGGAAAGCGCGTGGCGATGACCTCGCCGGTCTCGCGGGCGCGGGTCATGGTGCTGGCCTGCAGTGACGTGAAGGTCACGCCCATGGCCTCCAGACGGTCGGCGACGAGGCGGGCCTGGGCGAAGCCGAGCCCGACCAGACCGCGCCCCACGTCCGGATCGCGCTCGTCGTCCTGGTCGTACTCGCCGTGGCGGATCAGGTAGACGGCACGGATCGGCTCGTCGTACTCGGGCAGTCTGGCACCCGCCGGGCCACAGGGGAGCAGCGACAGCAACATCACGCCCATCAAGTACCGCCACCCGGCGCGACCGGGCCTGTCGGCGATGCCGTTGGTCATCGATTCCTCCCGGGTTATGCCTTCGCGATCGTGTGCTTTTCCCGCAGATGGACGAAGCCCCGGATGTGATTTCCCGTTGGGGCCTGCGCCCCCCCGCTCCCATCTGACGGCAGCCTATCATCCGGCTGTGATGGTCGCCAGTCTATCTGAAGATATGAATCAAGTTACGTTAATCCTCAAGTTTTTACCATTGCATGCCGATAGTAGAAAAAATGTGATGATCCGGCATTTCGTGACAGGGAATTCCACCTGGCTCGCAACACATCCAAGAGGGACAAAATGGCGATCATGCAATGGAGTGACAAATGGGGGTTTGGGCTGGCCGAACCCGATGCGGATCGGCGCGAGCTGGTCGGTCTCTACAACGAGATCGATCTCGCCCTGAAGCGGGGCGACTCGCAGCGGACGCTGATCGCCGGGCTCACGAGGCTCCTGGTGCGGGCCGAGAGCTTCTTCGCCGAAGAGGAGAAGTTCATGGAAGCCGCGGGGTATCCCCTGTGGCCCGAGCATCGCGACGAGCACCACGACTTCCTGCAGCGTATGCGCAACTTCGAGAGCGCGTTGATCGAAGGGCGCCTGGCCATCGATCTGCCGGTCCTGCAGTTCCTGCGGCACTGGCTCACCGGACACCTGGACGAGAGCGACGGCGCGTTCGGGCGGTTCCTGGCGCGCAATCCCGAAGCCCTGGTGGCCGTCACCATCTAGTCCTGCCCAGGCGCAGGCTGTTCAGCACCACCGACACCGAGCTGGCGGCCATGGCGCCCGCGGCCAGGACGGGGTGGAGGTCGCGCAACACGGACGGCATGGACGTCACGCCGTGCAAAGCCCCGGCGGCGACCGGCACCAGCAGCACGTTGTAGCAGAACGCCCAGAAGAGATTCTGGCGAATGGTCGTCATGGTGCGGCGGCTGAGCCGGATCGCGAGCAGGACATCGCGCAGGTCGCCCCGGACGAGGGTCACGTCGGCCGCCTCTATGGCGATGTCGCTGCCGTGCCCCATGGCGAAACCCACGTCGGCGGCGGCCAGGGCGGGGGCGTCGTTCACGCCGTCACCCACCATGCCCACGACCGCGCAATCGGCGCGGAACTCCGTCACGAACTCCGCCTTCTCGTCCGGCGTCACCGAAGCCTCGGCCTGGTTGATGCCGACCGCCCGCGCCACGGCGTCGGCGGCTTCGCGCGCGTCGCCGGTGAGCATCACCACGTCGATGCCGCGCGTTTCCAGTCCTGCCACCGCGGCCGCGACGCCCTCGCGCACCGTGTCGCTCAAGGCCGTCAGTCCGACGCAGGCGCCGTCGACCGCGACTGCCAGGATGGTCTTGCCCGCGGCGGCCAGCTCGTCCTTGCGCGCGGCTAGATCGGGCGGCAGGTCGGTCCCGCCGGTGACCCAGCCGGGAGCGCCCACGCGCACGCGCCGGCCGTCCACGGTCGCCTCGATGCCCTTGCCCGGGGTGGCCCTGAAGTCGACGGCGCGGTCCGGCGAGGCGCCGCCGGCCAGGGCGCGTGCCACGGGATGTTCGGAGGGGGCTTCCGCGGCCGCCGTCAGGTCCTGCAGAACATCCTCGCCGAACGGCGAGTCCCCGGCGACTACCCAGTCCGTCACGGCCGGCCGTCCTTCGGTGATGGTGCCTGTCTTGTCAACCAGCAGCATGTTCACATCCCGGGTTCTCTCCAGGCTCGCGGCGTCGCGGAAGAGGATGCCGTGGCGTGCCCCCAGACCGGTGCCGACCACCACGGCGGTGGGCGTCGCCAACCCCAGGGCGCAGGGACAGGCCACCACCAGCACCGCGACCAGCCTCATCATGGCAGGCAGGAACGCGCCCCCGAAGTACCACCAGGCGGCGAAAGTGATCAGGGCCACCGTGACGATCACCGGCACGAAGACGGCCGCGATCCTGTCCGCCAGCCTCTGGACCGGTGCCTTGCCCTCCTGGGCGCGCTCGACCTGGCGTGTGATGCGGGCCAACGCCGAGTCCGCGCCAACGGCGGTCGCACGCACTGTCAGCGCGCCATCGCGATCGATGGCTCCCCCGAGGACCGCATCTCCGGGCCCGCAGTCGACGGGCAGGGGTTCGCCCGTGAAGGCGCTCATGTCCACCGCGGCGTGGCCCGACTCGATCTCGCCGTCGACGGGGATGCGGTCGCCGGGGCGCACGCGCACCCGGTCGCCCGGCGATACGTGTGCCACCGGTACCACGATCTCGCCGCCGTCGCGCAGCAGGCGGGCCGTTTCGGGCACCAGGTCGAGCAGTCCGCGGATGGCGCCGGTGGTGCGACGGCGGGCGCGCGTCTCGAGCAGCTTGCCCAGCCGGACCAGGGTGATGATCATCGCGGCAGTCGTGAAATCGAGGGGGCCGTTCACGCCGGGCAGCAGGAGCACCGTGAACGAATGGAAGTAGGCCACCGAGCTGCCGAGGGCCACCAGCACGTCCATGTTGGCGCCGCCGGCGCGCAGGCTGCGCAGCCCGCCGGCGTAGAAACTGCCACCGGAGACGAACTGGACCGGCGTGGCCAGCAGCCACAGCGCCCAGCCGAACCAGGCGGAATCGGGCCAGTCGCCCAGCCAGCCGGCGCCGCGGGCGAGTGCCAGTAGGGCCAGGGGCACGGTGCAGGCGACGCCCAGCAGGAAATCGCGTTTCTGACGGGCGTTCTCCGCGTTCTGGGCCTCTTCCTGGGCGGTCGCCGTCGACCTGGCCGCGTCGGGCAAGAGGAGGATGAAGCCGGCATGGCCGACCGCGGCGGCGAGACCGTCGAGGTCGACCACCGAGGGATCGTAGGAAACGGTGGCCCGCTCCAGGGCGAGATTGACCCTCGCCTCGCCGACCCCCGGCGTCTGCTCGTTGAGTACGCGTTCCACCGTCGCACTGCAGCTCGCGCAGTTCATGCCGAGGACCGGCAAAGTCACCTTGGTCAAGTTTTTCTGATTCATGACGCTCCTGTCGGTGGCGACAGGATAGCGCACCCGGGCGGACTAGACCAGTCGGCTCATTCCACTTCCGGTAATCGGTAGTAGACGATCTCGATCGTGTCCGAGTCGTCCTCGCCGATGCTGCCGGCGCCCGCGCCCAGACATGCCAGCCGTGCCACCACGAAGCTCTTGATCAGCAGCACGCGGCCGTCGCCCAGGAAGTGCAGGCCGTCGCTGACGGGATTGCCCTCGCAGACGAGCCGCACCTCGCGCAGCCAGACACCCTCGTGATCGTAGAGGTCCAGATTCAGAAAGACGCCGTCGGGCAGGTCGCGGTTGCTGCGACTGTGCTGCACCCAGAGCCTGCCCCGGCCGTCGATGTGCAAGGCGGTGATGGCGCGCTCGGTCTTCTCGAGGTCGAACTCGGGCCAGGTCTCGGGGTCGGGGCTGGCCCAGGTCTGGAACAGGGACAGCACGCGCCTACGGTCGCGCTCGTCGCGCCGCCAGGTCACGAAGCCAGGCCGCACTATGATGTGGACGATCTCGCCGCCGCTCACGTCCACGTAGATCTGCCCCGCGGGCAGATCGTCCGCCGTGAGCTTGACCAGTTTGCCGGGGAAGAACTCGGCCAGCCCGAAGGTGCCGTCGGGCTGGCGGACCAGGCCGATGGGTGCGCTCACCTCGCCGGGTCCCTCCCCCTCGCGGCCGGGGGTTCCCGCCGGGTTGCCGTCCGGCCCGAAGACGAAGACCCGGCAGAGTTGCTGGTCGGCCAGGTAGACGCGGCCCGCGTCGTCCGCGAGGGGTTTCGACGGGCAGACCGAACATGATGTCGTCGTCCTCTCCGCCCGCGCGCCAGAGTTCCTCCGGCTCGAGCGTCGCCGGCGGCAGGGCCGGCCGGGCGTTGGCGAGCCGTTTCCCGTCGGCCCGGGAGTTGGCAACCAGCACGACGGACAGGAGGACGGCAACGGCACTGCGGTGGGCCGTAACGTCCAAGTCTGGCCTCCAGGCTGTCGATGGTCCGATGAATCCGGGTCTGGAACCCTCGGGATACGTGCTTGTCGCCGATGGGTTGCCGCCGACAGGATCCGGATTCTTGACGATCCGCCCGGGTCGCGGGACACTGCCTGCGATCGCACGGTAAGCCGCCAACACTCCGGCCGGAAGAGGGTTCGCCCGTGACAGCCATCCCCGAATGCTTCAAAGCCTACGATATCCGCGGGCGCGTACCCGAGGACCTGGACGCCGATCTAGCCCGCCGGATCGGCCGCGCGTTCGCCGCCCGCACCGGCGCCAGGACCGTCTGCGTCGGCCGCGATGTGCGCACCAGCAGCCGGGAACTGTGCGCGGCCGTGGCCGACGGCCTGAACGAAGGCGGCGTAGACGTCCTGGACATAGGCCTCTGTGGCACCGAACAGATCTACTACACGACCTTCGCGCGGAAGCTGGACGGCGGCATCATGGTCACCGCCAGCCACAATCCCCTCGGCTACAACGGCATGAAGCTCGTGCGCGAGGATGCCAGGCCCATCAGCGGCGACACGGGACTGCACGAGATCGGCGCGATGGCCGCGTCGGGTGTTTTTCCCGCCGCCGGACGGACCGGCAGGGTCGTCCGCGAAAGCACGGCCGACGCATACGTGGAATACCTGCTGGGTTATGTCGATCCCGGCGCCCTGGTGCCCCTGAAGGTCGTGGTCAACGCCGGCAACGGGTGCGCCGGCCCCGCCGTGGATCTGCTGGAACCGCACCTGCCCTTCACCCTGGTCAAGGTGCACCATGAACCCGACGGCGCCTTCCCCCACGGCGTGCCCAATCCCCTGCTGCCGGAGAACCGGGCGGCCACGGCCGAGGCCGTGCGCGCGCACGGCGCCGACGTGGGCCTGGCCTGGGACGGAGACTTCGACCGCTGCTTCTTCTTCGACGAGACCGGCGCGTTCGTCGAGGGCTACTACCTGGTGGGCCTCCTGGCGCGCGCGGCCCTGCGCCGCGAACCGGGCGCGGCCGTCGTGCACGACCCGCGGCTGACCTGGAACACCGTCGAGGTGGTCACCGCGGCTGGCGGGCGGCCGCTGATGAACAAGACCGGCCACGCCTTCATCAAGGAGCGCATGCGCGTCGAGGATGCCGTCTACGGCGGCGAGATGTCCGCGCACCACTACTTCCGCGACTTCGCCTACTGCGACAGCGGCATGATCCCCTGGCTGCTGGTGCTGCAGGAGATGTGCGTGAGCGGCGAACCGCTCTCGAAGCTGGTCGGCGCCATGCAGGCGGCCTATCCCGCCAGCGGCGAGATCAACCGCGAGATCGGCGATCCCTTGGCCGTGCTGGCGGCCGCCGAGGCGCGTTACGCCCCGGGCGCCGTGGCCGTGGACCATACCGACGGCCTCTCGGTCGACCATGCGCGCTGGCGCTTCAACCTGCGCATGTCCAATACCGAGCCGGTGGTGCGCCTGAACGTCGAATCGCGCGGCGATGTGGCGCTGATGCGCGACAAGACCGACGAATTGCTGGCGCTGATGGAGGAGATGGCGTGATGCCGGTGGCCGCGCGGCCGGCGGGCGTGCTACCTTGAGAGGCATGAAGATCGAGCGTATCCCGGGAATGGTCCTTCTGCTCTGCGCCGCGACGGCGATCTGCCCCGCGTCCGCAGCGCACGACGGCTGGCGCGAACTCGAACCCGGACTGGAGCTGGGCGAGTTCCCCTCGCCGGTCGCCGCCCGGTCGGGCGACTCGATCGTCCGCGTGGTGCGCGTGGATCCCTCCGTGTGGGAGTTCGCGCTCCTGAACACGTCCGCGCCCGGCGAGGGGGAGCTGCATACGGCCGGGGAGTGGTGCGCGCGGCACGGCTGCGTGGCGGCGATCAACGCCAGCATGTACCAGACCGACTACCGCCGCAGCGTCTCGCTGATGCGGACGCGGGACCACGCCAACAACACCTACGTCTCCAAGGACAACACGATCCTGGCCTTCGACCGGCTGGACGACACCGTGCCGCCGGTGCAGATCATCGATCGGACCTGCCAGGACTTCGCGCAGGTCTCGGGGCACTACGGCACGCTGGTTCAGAGCATCCGCATGATCTCCTGCCACGGCAACAACGTCTGGGAGCAGCAGAACCGCAGGTACAGCACTGCCGCCATCGCGATCGACGGCGCGGGCCGCCTGCTCATGATCCATTGCCGGTCGCCCTATTCGACCTACGACTTCATCGGCATCCTGCAGGATCTGCCGCTGGACATAGCCAACGCCATGTACGTCGAGGGCGGTCCCGAATCGCAGCTCTGCGTGTACGCCGGCGGCGAGCGTCACGAGTTCGTGGGCAGCTTCGAGAGCGGAATCCTCGAAAGCGACCTGAACCGGCGCGCCTGGCCGATCCCCAACGTGGTGTCGGTTCGCCGGCGAGTCGGCGCGGGCGAGTGACGCCTACAGGGGTGCCCTGTCGGTCGGCTCTGCGGGCGGTTGCAGGGGCAGGAGCAGGGTGAAGCTGGAGCCCCCGGCCGCGTCGCTGGCGGCGCGGATCTCGCCGCCGATTTTCTGCAGGATGTTGTGCACGATGGACAGGCCCAGACCTGTACCCTTGCCCGCGGGCTTGCTGGTGTAGAAGAGTTCGAAGATCTGCCTGAGGTTCTCCTCGGGGATGCCCACGCCGTTGTCCTTGATCGTCACCGCGAGACGCGCGTCTTCACCTTCCGCCCGCTCCGCCATCGAGACGGACAGGTCGATGCGCGGTTGTGGCGGGTGCCGCTCCTCGATGGCGTCGATGGCGTTGGTGAGCAGGTTGACGAAGATCTGCTCGAGCAGCATCGGGTCGATTTTCAGCGTCGGCAGGTCCGCGGCATAGTGACGGTGCACTTCCAGGCCGATACGGTGCGTGTGCGGGTGGAGAAGTTCCACGGCCTCGTCCAGCAGGTCCATCACCGTCACGGGCGTCTGGGCGCCGCTGGACTTGCGCGCGAAGCCCAGCAGGTTGTGCGTGATCGTGGTGCAGCGCTTGGTCTGGAAGAGGAGCTTGTCGATGTAGCCCCTGAACTTGTCCCTGGTCATCCCGTCGAGGTCGTGACAGACCTCGGCCAGCGTCTCCTTGATCAGACCCGCCACCGTCTCGATGATCGCCAGCGGATTGTTGATCTCGTGGGCGACGCCGGCCGCCATCTTGCCGATCGCGGCCAGCCGCTCGCTCTGGATCAGGTCTTCCTGCAGCTGGAGCCGCTTGGTGATGTCGCGGCAGATGCCCACCACTTCCAGGGGCTGGTTGTCCCGGCCGCTGATCTTCGTCAGCGAGAGGTTGGTGACGATGTCCATCCCGTCGCGGCGCTTCAACTTCAGCTCGTAGAGGACCGCGTGTCCCTCCGCCAGGGTTTCCTCCAGCAGCGCCGCCAGTTCGTCGCGGCGGGCCGCCAGGTCCTGCACTTGCCTGCCGAGGACCTCGTCCTGCGCGTATCCCGTGATGCGTTCCGCGGCCTCGTTGAACGCGATGAGGGTCCCGTCCGGGCGGCAGAGGAAGATCATGTCCTGGCTGTACCTGAGAATCCCCTGCAGGTATTCCCGCGTCTCGGTGATCTGCATGCGCTGTCGTACGATCTGGCGTTCGCTGGTGTGCAGCTCGGTGATGTCCTCGATCAGGCCGTAGAGACCGATGGGTTTCTCGTCGCGCAGGATGGGGATCAGGGTGGCCGAGAAGTAGATGCGCGCGTCTCCGGGCAGCGGCAGGACGCCGTCGAACTTGACCGTACGGCTCTTGTTCAGCACCTCCATCTCGAATTTCTGGATGCGTCGCGCCACGGTGGCCGGAAACAGGTCGAAATCGGTACGGCCGATGAAATCCGCGGGGCTGCGCGACAGCATGTCGGCCCCGACCCTGTTGATGGCCTGATATCTCAGTCCGACGTCCTTCATGTAGATCGCGAAAGGGGCGAACTCCATGAAATGTTTCAACTTGATCTGGAGGTCGAGCAGTTCGGCGTGCTTCTCGGCGTGAGCCCGCCTGTCCCGCGTCGCGAAGTCCAGGACGTGCCGGAGCAGATCCACGACGGGCGGCCCGAGGATCCGCGTTCCCGTGGGCGCCTCGAGGCCCGTGCCGGGACGCGCGACGTCCCTGAGATCGACGATCAGGTCGGCGCCGCCGGGGGGCAGAGCATCGGTCAAACAGCCCCCCACGCGGGGCGCGTCCAGCCCCGCGGCCAGTTCGATCGCCGCGGGGTCGTCGGTGCAGAGCCCGACGACGTGCAAGAAGCGCGAGTCCGGATCGATCTCGCGCAGCTGGCGCAGGTAAGGGGCGACCAGCTCGCCGCCGCCGACCAGAACCAGGCGAAACGGGGAGGGGGGGGGCTCAGTCCTGCTCATACTTGCGGCGCAGCTCCTCGCTGGCGTGCAGGATGTCGCGGGGGGTGAAATGGTGCTCTACGACCTGCTGGAGTTCCTCCTCGTACTTGAGCCGCAGATTAGTGCGTCTCTGCTCGTAGGCCGCCTGGATGACGCCCACGAGTTCGTCGAAGTCGCAGGGTTTCATCATGTAGCGAAAGGCGTCCAGCTTGCCGGCCTCCAGGGCGGATTCCATGGTGCCGTGGCCGGTGAACATGATCGTCTCGATCAGCGGCTGGCTCGCCTTGAGCCTCTGCATCACCTCGACACCGTCCATGTGCGGCATCTTCAGGTCGATTACCGCCACGTCGAAGGTGCGGTCGGCGCTGATGGCCAGGGCCTCCTCTCCGGAAGTTGCCCATACGACATCCATCCGGCGCTTCGAGAGGCGTTCGGCCAGCAGTGTGACCAGGTCCTCCTCGTCGTCCACCAGCAGGATTTTGATATTGCGAGGGTCGGCTTCGCTCATGTTCGTCGGCTTTCGGTTCTGGGTGCCGGTGCTCTGACCCGGGTTGCCGGGTGACTCGTCGCACGCGGCGATTGTCCGTCGAGAGCGCGAGTCGTGTCAAGCGGGGGGAGCAGCCCCCGAACCGTGCCGGTGATGTGTGGTCTCTAGTTGTGGGCGCTGCTAGACCGGCAGGTCCGGAGGCAAGCTTGGGGCCGGATATCTGTGCCGGACCGCGGAATCAAGGTCAAGGGGGTCGGAGGGAGGACCTTTCATCACGGCCCGGCACGGTCTGGTTGTCCGCATTATACGGGACAAAAGCTGTCTCTCGACAATAATATGCGAAGGTAATAAATCGCGCAAAGACTATTTTTCACCTGTTTCCCATATTGGGTGATCAAACCTACAGGCCGCGCCAGTATTCGGGCATCAGCAGCGTGGGATCGCGGCTATCCAGGGCCCCGCGGATCATCAACAGCCCCTTTTCCCGGTCCGCGGGCAGGTTCAGGCGCAGGGGCAGGTAGTTGCTGGCGTGATTGGCGTGGAAGGCGCACCGGGTGAACCTGCTGCGCGCGATCAGCGTCTCCAGCTCCTCCAGCAGGCCCCAGGGATCGGGCAGCCTGAAGTCGCCGCGCCGCGCGTCCGCGTGCAGCGGTGTGCCCGGCACGAGCGTGGTGGTCAGGGCGCCAACATAGGGAGGATCCATCTCCGTGAGCAGATCGGCGGTGGCGGCGGCGTGTTCGCGCGTCCTCGCCACGCCACCGATGCCCAGCATGACGATCACCGAGTGGCGCAGTCCCGCCTCGTGCAGACGGCGAGCGGCCGCTGCCGTCTCCGCGCGGGTCGATCCCTTGTCGATCCGCCGCAGGGTCGTCTCGTCGCCGCTCTCGACGCCGTGGTAGACGATGCCCAGGCCGAGTCCGCGCAGCTCGCCCAGCTCCGCCGCGCTCTTGCGCAGGACGGTGCGCGCGTCGCCGTAGATGCCAACGCGCCGCACGCCGGGCAGGCGGTCGCGCAGGCGCTGCAGGATGCGCCGGAGCTTCGGCGCGGGCAGGGCCAGCGCGTCGCCGTCGCACAGGAAGACACGGGGGAAGTGGCGCCCGGAGGCGGCGGCCTCGTCGATGTCGGCGGCGACGGTGTCGAAGGGCTTGACCCGGAAGCGCTGCTCCTCGTCCCGGTACATGGCGCAGTAGGTGCAGCGGTTCCAGCTGCAGCCGACGGTCACCTGCAACAGGAGGCTCTGCGCTTCGCTGGGCGGGCGGAAGATGCGTCCCACGTGGTCCATGGTCAGAAGATCCCGATCCAGCGGCCGTCGCGCATGATCTCGCGCGCCCCTGCCGTCGATTCGAGAGTCAGGGATGCGACCGCCACGTCGGGCTGCATTTCGGGGATGTAGACCCGGTCGATGTGCACAACGGCGTCGGGCGAGGAGAAATCGCCGGGGCCGACGCTGCCCCCGAAATGATCGCTCCGCCCGAAGGCGATGTGCAGGCCCAGCTTCTCGTCCAGCAGGATGCTGCCCGTGGGCTTCAGGCCAAAATCGCCCAGCACGCCGAGGCCCAGCTCCGACAGGTTCGCGTAGGCCGGTTCGTCGCGGATGTACCTGGCCTCGCGCTCGCTGTGCGGACCCCGGCTGAGCACCGCCACAGCCCTGTTGCCCGCGATGCGGTAGAGCACGACCTCGTCGTCGAACTGCACGGGGAGCTCCCCCGCGCTGAGGCTGGGGTCGCCCGGCAGGTTGCCCTCGTAGGGCACGATGTAGGTCTCGCCCGACGGCAGGTTGCCGGCCGTGCCGTTGGCCGGGAAGAGACCGCCCGAGGCGTGCGCCTCGTTGTGCCGCAGGTCGAGCCGCAGGACGTGCTCGCGTCCGCCGCAGCGGGTCTTGACGACCGCGGCGGTGGCGACGTCGAGCAGCGCCTTGAGCAGGTCGACGCGCCGGTTGACCTCGGTGTAGTCGATGCGCAGCGCCGGGATCATCGTGGGCAGGAATCCGGGCATGGTCGCCGCGCGCATCTCGTGCGCGCGGACCGCCACCTTCAGGGGCGCCGTCGCCGACAGCTCCGTCGGCGCCAGGATCAGGCTGTGGGAGGCGAAGAGGTCGGTGAAGCTCGACGCGTCGTGTCCGGCCAGATCGTCCGCGTGAGCGAGCACGGCGCCGCCGCCGGCAAGCGCGCACGTGTCCGGCAGATCCGCGTTGTTGCCGCCGGCGTTGCGGTACCAGGCGACCGTCACGCGGTCGAGTCCCGTCGCGGCGGCGGCTCCGGCGAGAATGTCGCCCCACGCGGCCGCCATGGCGCGACGCGCTGCCCAGTCGGGGTTGTCGGGCAGACGCTCGTCGGGCAGGTCCACGATGATCGCGAGGCCCTCGTCCCGCTCCTGGGGGCGGAAGACGCGTGCGACGAGGTTCGCGAGTTCGGCTGCGTTGAGGGTTTCGTCCATGGTACGTCCTTTGCACTGTGAGTCGCCAGCGGAGGCTGCACAGTATAGCAGCGGCGCCGCTCCCGCCCAAGATTCCTGTAGCCGAACGCGCATGCCAGAGGCTATTTTCCGGTCACGGATACCCTCCCGGCGCCCGGCGCCCGGATACAGCAAGGAGCAAACACATGAGTAGCAATCACGACACGAATCTCGCCGTCTTCCTCGATTTCGACAACGTCGCCATCGGTGCCCGCGACGTGCGGCAACGCTTCGACATCGGCCTCGTTCTGGGGCGGTTGCTCGAGAAGGGCAAGATCGTGGTGAAGAAGGCCTACGCGGACTGGAGCTACTACCAGAACTACATGGTGGACCTGCACGCCTCCGCCATCGAGCTGATCGAGGTGCCGGCGCCGCGGCAGAGCGGCAAGAACAGCGCCGACATCCGCATGGTGGTCGATGCCATGGACCTGTGCTACAGCAAGGAGC
The DNA here is from genome assembly GCA_018814885.1 of bacterium. Classification (NCBI taxonomy): domain Bacteria; species bacterium. Next base: position 28,400 of record JAHIYU010000103.1, read on the forward strand.
ATATCGATGTCTTCGTGCTGGTGTCCGGCGACTCCGACTTCTCGCCGCTGGTCTCGAAGCTGCGCGAGAACAACAAGGAAGTCATCGGCGTCGGCATGAAGGGATCCAGTTCGAAGCTCCTGATCTCGAACTGCGACGAGTTCATCTTCTACGACGATCTGGCACAGGGGCTGGTGGATGTCGAGGCGGCGCAACTGGACGACGTGCCCGTGGACAAGAAGAAGCTGTTCAACCTGCTGGTGGCCACCATCGAGGGTCTGGTGCGCGAGCACAAGGGCCCGCTCTACTCGTCGCTTGTCAAGGACACCATGAAACGCAAGAAGCCGGATTTCAACGAGCGGTCGTGGGGATATTCCTCCTTCAGCGACCTGCTCGAAGATGCCATGACGTACGGTCTGTTGACCGCGGAACGCGACGAGCGCGCCGGCGGCACCTTCGTGGTGACGGCCGCGGGCGGCCCGCCGGGCCCCCAGCCTGCGGGCGACGGTACCCGGCGGGCATCGC
>JAHIYU010000104.1 GCA_018814885.1 bacterium
GTGCGCCTGGAGCTCAAGGACATCTACTCGGCCATCGAGGAGGCCAAGGCCGATGCGATGGGCCCCTGGTGCATCTTCAAGCTGCAACAGAAGGGCTACTTCCCGGCATCCATCTACGAGCAGCAGGCGGTGACCTACCTGGCCGGCCTGTTCCGCTCGGTGCGGTTCGGCATCGCCGAGGCGCACGGCCTGGCCAACGCCATCCAGTTCAACTATCTGATGGACAAGGGCGTCATCTCGGTGGCGGAGGGGCGCTTCCGGATCGACACGGAGGTCTTCCCCCTGGCCCTCGAAGGCCTGGTGCACGAGATCCTGGTGCTGCAGGCGGCCGGGGACTACGACGCCGGCGAGGCCATGATCGACCGCTACGGCGGCATGTCGGAGGTCCTGGCCGCAGCCCTGGACGCGCTGACGGGGGTGACGGTGGACATCCTGCCCCGGTACGCGGTGACGGATTGACGTTCCTCGCCTAAACAGGGCAGATCCAAATGAGAAGCCCCGCTCGATACGAGAGCGGGGCTATCTTGTTAGTAGGTTTTCATTCTCAATTTGTTATATTTGTAACAATATTTGTTGAAATTGTATAGAGCATGTTCCAATATATACCGAGTTACTGGGAGATATCGGGGGCTCGACGACTCTCTAGGAGGTAGATGATGGTGGCTGTACGAAGATGGATCGCGCTCGTACCGCTCGCGGTGATGGCGCTCGTCTTTATGGCTGGTTGCGAAGGCGAACAGGGACCCGCCGGTCCGCAGGGCCCTCCGGGGGGCAGCGAGTCTCAATACACCTACGCGGGCAACAACGGCGAGGATTGCTACCATTGCCATGCGCGCACAGTCGCCTCGGTCCTGCTGACCCATCATACCATGGCCTACGAGGACCTGGCCGAGGGCGAGAAGAGCCAGGTCGATCCGTACTGCCTCCAGTGCCACACGACCGGCTGGGATTCGCCGATCGCCCATGGCGAGACCGAGATCACGACGTACGGCCCCGACGTCAACGGCTACGACGACTACTGGGGCGTCGACGGCGAAGAGGCGGCCGAACGCCGGGCCGCCCTCGAGGGCGTCCAGTGCGAGTCCTGCCACGGTGCCATGGGACCGGACTTCAACGAACACCAGCCCCTGCTCTCCTTCAACGACGGCATGGTCGGCGAAGAGTCCCAGTCGCTGTGCTTCAAGTGCCATGGAACGCAGATCGACGAGTGGTCCACGTCCACCCATGGGAACATAAGTCCGCGCACGGGTTCCTGCGCTCCCTGCCACTCGGCGGAGGGATTCATCCAGGCCAACGATCCGGCCTACGCGACCTTCACCTTCTCCACGCCCTACAGCGTCATCGGTTGCGTGACCTGCCACGACCCGCACGCCGGCGACCTGGGCAGCGGCAACATCCATCAGCTGCGCCAGGTGGGCGCGGTGGAGGTCAACTACGCACCCGGCACCGAGCCCGGGGACGACGAGCGGCCCCGCATGGAGGGCTACGGGCCGGCCCAGACCTGCGCCCAGTGCCACCACGCCCGTCGCGACAACGACAACGTCGCCGGTCAGATCGACGAAGGCGACGGCCATTTCGGCCCGCACCACAGCGCCCAGATGGACATGTACATCGGCGCCGGCTGCTACGAGATCGACGGTGCGACGTACGACACGACGCACTCGCACCAGTACATCCCGAACGCCTGCGTCGATTGCCACATGGTCCGCGAGACCCTGCTGCACGGCGCTCTGCAGGACCACTCCTTCCACACCTTCGAGCCCGAAGTGGGCAGCTGCACCGGCTGCCATACGGGCTGGACCGACTTCACGCCCGTCGCGACCTTCCAGGCCACGATCACCGCCAAGTTGGACGAGCTCGCGGTCCTGTTCGGCTACATCGATTTCGTCGACATGGAGGAGAACTGGGACAGCGAGGCCATCGGCGTCGAGGTCTGGCAGCGCGAGGCAGCGTACGCCGCCTTCTTCGTCTTCGACGACGGCAGCCACGGCGTCCACAACCCGGACTACGCCATGGACCTGCTCCAGAACGCCATCGACCACTATGCGGCGATGGACACCAAGTAGGGCGATCGCTGCAACGGATGAGGCCGGCCCCCCCGAGGGGCCGGCCTTTTTCGTGTGGGCCCGCGCTGAATCAGCCCGTCTTTCCGATGATCCCCGCGACCGAGCCCCGGCTCAGCGGATGGTAGCTGTCGGCTACGTCGGCGAAGACCTCGCGCGCGAAGGCGACCGTCTCGGGATTGCCGGCCAAGGCGCCGTAGAGGGGCTTGAGGTACTTCATGCGGCCGACGTTCGTGAGCACTTCGCGCACGCGGGGCAGGACCGGTGCGTAGGCCGAGCCGGCGGCGATGGTCAGCCACTCCACGAGGATCTCGTAGTTGCCCTTCCCGGTCAGCCCGAACGTCTCGTCGAGCCAGCGGCAATCGTCCGCGGACAGCTTCCGCGGCAGGTCCTGCAGGTAGAGCTGCCACTCGTCCGGGGTCCACGTCGCGGCGTCGTCGGGCGCGGGGCGGGCGCCCCCGGTCCAGCCATCGGCCAGTTCGCGGATCCTGTCCACCCTGGCTGACGCCACCTTGAGCTCGTTGCCTGGCATGCCCGGTTCGTAGATCCAGCGCCGGCCGTCGATCCTGTCCAGGACGCCCGGCAGCCTGCGCTCGAGGAAGTCGATGAACTCCCCGGTGGTGATGGACTGGAAGCGGAAGGCGTCGATGTAGTCGAGCAGGAAGGCGTCGAACTTCCGGCGGCCGATGGCGTCCTCCAGCAGGAGCACGAACTGGGCGCCCTTCTCGTAGGGGACCAGCGAATAGACCCCGTCGGGATCGATGCCCGCCAGTTCCGTGCGCAGCTTGGTGAACTCGGAATCCGGGCCGAACTGATCGAGGTGGATCTGCAGCGCGTTGCGCCTGATGACGCCCTGCAGGTCGGCGTAGTCCGTCCCGTGAAGCTCCTCGAGGATGCGCCGCTCGGCGTAGACGGTGAAGCCCTCGTTCAGCCAGAAGTCGTTCATGGTGGCGTTGGTCACCAGGTTGCCGGTCCAGGAATGGGCCAGTTCGTGGGCCACGACGTTCACCTGGGAGCGGTCGCCGGCCAGCAGGGTCGGCGTCAGGAACGTCAGGCGCGGGTTCTCCATGCCTCCGTACGGGAAGGCCGGCGGCATGATCAGCATGTCGAAACGGTCCCAGACGTAGGGCCCGAAGAGCCTTTCGGCCGCGTCGATCATGCTCTCGACCCCGGCGAACTCCCAGGCCGCCTGCTCGACCGTCTCGGGTTCGGCGTAGACGCGCGAGCGTGGGCCGAGATCGGCCTGATCCAGGTTGCCGACGGCCAGGGCCAGCAGGTAGGTGGGGATCGCCTGGGGCATCTCGAAGCGCCAGGTCGTTCCGCCGCCGTCGGCCGGCACCGAGCCCGTGCCGGCCGCGGACATGACCGCCACCAGCGGCGCGGGCACTGTCACGTTCGCCGTGTAGGTGACGCGGTGGCGCGGCGTGTCCTGGCAGGGGACGATCGTGCGGGCGTGGATCGGCTGGCACTGGGTGAACATGAAGGGGTGCGCGCCGCCCGCGGTCTGCTGCGGCTCGAGCCAGCCCAGGGCCATCGCCCCGGCCCCGGTCACGTAACTGATCGTCACGCCAGTGGTCCCCGCGGGCAGGTCCAGGCGCAGACGGTCGCCCCTGATGTCGTCCGTCTCGGCGATGGCCCAGGGCACGACTTCACCGGTGGGCGTCGTCACTTCGTCTATGGCCAGACCGCGGGCGTAGAGGTCCAGGGGACCATCCGCGGGCGCCGTGAAGCGCAGGCTGGCCCGGCCGGCGATGGTTCGCGCAGCGAAATCCACGCGCCAGTCCAGATCCATGTGGGTGGTCACGGCCTGCCGGTCGTCACACCAGGAATGAGGATCGAATCTACTCATCGTCTTCCCCCGCTGAAGTGTTCGTTCAATACGTGCTCAGGTGCGCCATCAGATCTTCGAACATGCCGGCGGGGAAGGGCGGCAGGCCGAGCGGTTCGCCGGACGCCGCCGAGGCCAGCGCCGCCTCCTGATAAGCGCGCATGAAGGCCGCCGTATCGCCGGCAACGCTCAGCAGCCTGTCCTTGCCGAAACGATCGGCGATCAGTTTGGCCATCGCCCAGCCGATCTTCTCGTAGCGGTCGTTGAAGCGCAGGAGATTGTCTATCTTGCCGCCGTACTTCGCCTGGTTGGACGCGACCACCGGGTCGAACATGTTACGCATCATCATGGCCATGCGGCCGAGGATGAGTCTGGCGTCAGCCTGGATTTCGGGCGCGTGGAGGGCTTGTCCCCTGAGTTGCGGGTGCGCGTCGTCGAAGCGGACGGAGGCCTTGCCGCCGAGCCAGCTCGCGACGGCGCTGTGGCGTAGCATGCGGAAGGCGCCGGCCAGCTTCACCTCGCCCGCCTGGCTGAAGTCCGGTTTCACGCCGTCGACGGGCGCCAGGGCGATGTAGAGACGGCCGGCCAGCAGCTGCGCGGCCTGTCGCGGGCCAGCAGCGAGCGCCAGGCCGATGTCCATGGCGAACTTGTCGGGCTCGGTGAAACCGATCAACGGCGCGCCTGCGAAGAAGCGTATTGTGATCTCTGCTGGCAGATCCTCGGGCGGGACGACATCGGTCAAGGCGCCACGCAGGTCGTTCAGGAGCGTGGGCGTGCAGAAATCCCGGTTGGGGGCCGCGGTTTCTGCCAGGCGGTCTTTCAGGTAGGTGAAGTTGCCGAGCAGATCGGGTCTCTTCGGGGCGGGCGTGTCGAGGGAGTCTCGGCCGGCGAATACCTGCTCCATCGCCCGCTTCATGATCCGGCGGTTCAGGTTGTTGCGCTTGCGGTCGTCGTCGATCATCCTGTAGGCGGGCGTTTCGAGCAGTACCTGGTAACTGTCCAGGGTAACCGTTTCGCCGACGGTGAGTCTCCGTACCAGATCCAGCCAGGCGTCGACGGCCGTGACGTCGCTGTAGATCACCGGACGGACGGCGGGATCGCTGCTGACGACCAGCGATGGCGCCTGGAAGTCGGCGTCGATGGCCGCGCGCGGGGGGACCCGGTCCTTATGATCCTCGCCGCAGCCGGCAATCACGATGAGCGACGCGGCGAACAGGGATGCGAGGGCCGCGGGGAAGGGCCCTGTGCGGGGAAGTTTGTCGTTGCGAGTGCTGAGCATTATCTTTCCTGTCGTGAGACGAGGCCCACCCTCGAAAAGACCCATGATAACACGCCTACGGCGGTTGCCAAGTGGAAGCCATGTCGACCCTTCTGGTAAACGAGATCTACTACACGATCCTGGGCGAATCCAGCGCCGTAGGTTCGCCCTGCACGATCGTGCGCCTCACGGGCTGCCACCGGCGTTGCAGCTATTGCGACAGCGCGTACGCCTTCACCGGCGGTTCGTCCCTGGCCCTGCCGGAGGTGCTCGCCCGTGTGGCCGGGCTCGGGGCCGGCAGGGTGCTCGTCACTGGAGGCGAACCCCTGTTGCAGCAGGCCTGTCCCGATCTGTTGCGCGCATTGATCGCGGACGGGCGAGATGTGATGCTCGAAACGAGCGGTACGCTGGGCGCCCTGTCGCTCGCGGCGGTGCCGGACGGCGTGCGGCGCATCGTCGATGTCAAGACCCCGGCCAGCGGCATACCCGCCGCGCAGGTGGACTGGCGCGGCTTGAGGACGCTGGGCCGCAGCGACGAGCTGAAGTTCGTCTGCTGCGACCGCGCCGACTACGACTGGGCCCGGGATCTGGTGCGCGGCGGGGACATGCTGCCGGCGGAGGTGCCGGTCGCCTTCTCGCCGGCCGAAGGGCTGCTCGAGCCGGCGATGCTCGCGGAGTGGATCATCGCTGACAAGCTCGACGTGCGCTTCCAGATCCAGCTCCAAAAGGTGCTGTGGCCGGGCCTGGCGCGAGGGATCTGACCCGGTCCGTTCCGCTGCGCAGCGCATCGCGTCGACATGAAACATCCGGGCCGGGCGGGAGGCGTCGTGGGCGGTCGCGAAAAACCCCGGGTCGTGGTTCTCCTGAGCGGAGGCATGGATTCCTGCGTCTGCCTCGCCGATGCCGTGCGCGATCATGAACCGGCGGTCCTGCATCTGAACTACGGGCAACGCACGCAGGCGCGCGAGTTGAAGGCTTTCCACGATATCGCGGACCACTACGGGATCGAGCGACGACTCGTAGTCGATCTGTCCTACCTGGAGCGCATCGGCGGCAGCAGTCTCGTCGACGCGTCCCTGCCCGTGGAGGAGGGATTGCCGACCGGTGACCGCGTGCCCTCGACCTACGTCCCTTTCCGCAACGCGCACATCCTGGCCGTCGGCGTCTCGTGGGCGGAAGTCATGGGGGCGACATCCCTGTACATCGGCGCCGTGGCGGAGGACGGCAGCGGTTATCCGGATTGCACGTCCGCCTTCTACGAAGCCTTCGCGGCGGCCGTTGCGGCCGGCACGCGGCCCGAGACGCGCCTCGAGATCAGAACGCCGTTGATCGACCTGGACAAGGCCGGCATCGTCGCCCGCGGACGCGAACTCGGAGCTCCCCTGCATCTGACCTGGTCCTGCTACGTCGCGGAAGACCGCGCCTGCGGCGTCTGCGAGAGCTGCACGCTGCGACTGCGCGGATTTGCGCGCGCCGGCGTCACGGATCCTCTTTCCTACGCCTGATCAGAGGTAGCGGCGCAACAGCTCGACGCTGCGGTCGGCGGCTCCCGACTGGGCCTCGACCGTTGCCCGCGCGGCATCGCCGGCCTGGCGGCGGACATCCTCGTTCGTCAGGAGGCTCAGCAGACGGGAAAGGGCTTCCTGCGGCCGGCGCAAGACGAATCCGGCGCCCTTGTCGACCATCGTCAGCGCCTCCTCGGCGTTGCCGATGCGGGGGCCGAAGAGGACAGGCAGGGACGCCGCCGCGGGCTCCAGCGTGCTGTGCACCCCGGTCGTGAAGCTGCCGCCGACGTAGGCGACGTGGCCCGCGCGGTAGATCTCGGCCAGCACGCCGACGCGGTCCACCAGCAGGCAGCGGGTGCCTCCGTCCCGCCGCCGTGCCATCTCCCACTCGCCGAGGCGCTGGGCCCGCAGGCCGCGGGCGCGACAGGTCCGCTCGATCGCCGCCAGTCGATCCGGCTGTGGTTCGTGGGGGACCAGCACGACGTTCAGGCCGGGGTCCGCCTGCAGCAGTCGGGGCAGCACGGGCCACCACAGCGCCTCGTCCCGCGGCCAGGTGCTGCCCAGGATCAGGCGCCGTTCGCCCCAGGACCGCAGGGCCGCCGCCAGGTCGCTGTCGCGGGACGCCGCGAACCTGCCCAGGACCTGTTCGGCGCGCGTGTCGCCGGTGACCGAGACCGGCGCGCTCACGCCCATGCCCGCGACGAAGCGTCGCCGATCCGCCTCGCTGCCCACGCCGAGATGCGCGAAGCGGTCGAAGACCGCGCGGAAGAACGGGCGCAGCGGCCCCCGCTGCCTGATCGAACGGGCCGGCAGTGCGCCCGACAGCAGCATGACGGGGACGCCGCCCTCTTCCGCGGCGCGCACGAGCGCGGGCCAGCAATCGTATTTCACGAAGACCAGCGCGCGCGGCCGCCAGGCGTTCACCAGCGACGTCATCGCCGCCGGGTGGTCCAGGGGCAGGTAGTCGTGGTAGTCGGCGCAGGGATGAGCCAGGGCGTAATCGCGTCCCGAAGGAGAGAAATGCGTGACGGCGATGGGACCCTCGCCGGCCGCGCGCAGACGTCGCACGATCGGCAGCGCCTGTTCGTATTCGCCCACCGAGGTTGCGTGCAGCCAGATGCAACCCTGCAGCCCGGCCGCCGCGGCGGCGACGCGCGCCGTCAGGCCCCGCCGCCCGTCGAGGCCCCGACCGAGCTTGGCCGAGAGGACGGCGACCGCTGGCAGCACCGGAAAGAGCGTCCTCGCGACGCCGGCGTACAGTCGTTCGGACGGGTGTGCTCTCCTCATGCGCCGCCGTCCGGATCGGGGTTTCCGCCGAGCAGCGGCAGCACGGCGTCGCGCACCGCCGTGGCTTCGATGCCCTCGAGGCAGGCCAGATCGCCGCGATGACAGGGGCGCGAGCCGGTACGCGAACAGGGACGGCAGTCCAGCGCCAGTTCCAGCACCCGGCTCTGCGGCAGCAGGGGATAATAGCCGAAGGCGCGCACGGTCGGCCCGAAGAGGGCGACCACTGGCGTGCCCGTGGCCTCCGCGAGATGCAGCAGGCCGCTGTCGTTTGTCACGGTCACGCTGCAGCGGGCGAGGGCACCGGCCACGTCGATCAGCTCGCGATCGCGCACCACGTCCACGTCGGGATGGCGCGCAGCGGCCACGGCCAGACGGCTGCCGGCGTACCAGGGGGTCTCGTCCGGTCCCAGGAAAAGCGTGACAGGCACCGCCGAACATTCACGCAAAAGATCAATAAGATTTGCGAACTTGTTGTCCGGCCATCGTTTGCTATCCCAGCGCGCTCCTGGTGCCAGGCCAACGCGCGGCGACGGCCGCTCCGCCGGGCGCAGGTGGGCGAGGGGGGGGCGCGGTGACGTCGCACGGCCCGCCGCCGGTCCGGTCAGCTCGAGGAAACGGTCCAGCAGGCTCCGGTTCAGCGCCGGGAGCAGGGGTGCGTGCGCGTGCGGCGCGTTCCGCAAAAGCCGCAGGCGCTGCCCGGTGTCCTTGCGGATGCGCGCATCGGGCCGGCGGCGCATGAGCAACGTCAGCAGATGGCTGCGGAGCACGCCGTGGGCGTCGAGCACGGTGTCGTAGCCGTCCAGGCCCAGGGAGCGGGCCAGGCCCAGGAGAGCGGACAGGCCCCGCCCGGGCAGGACCTTGACCTCGTCCACCCCGTCGAAGGCGCGCGCCAGCGCGGCGAATTTCTCCTTGGTTACGAGCGTCGTATGCGTGCCCGGTGCCGCGGCGGCGAGCCCGGACACGAACCAGCCGCAGATGCACAGATCGCCCAAGGCGCCGAAACGGATGATCAAGGTCCTTGGCAAGCCGACCTCCGGTGTGAGCGTCGAATCCACGGGCACCAGTTGCGGCCGATCCGCAGCGACGAGGCCCGCGACTCCGATCGAAGCCTAGCAGGCAGTTGCAGGGTGTCAAGGAACGGGCTATGCTCCTCTCCGCACAATCCTTCCTGGAGAGGGCCTTGTTGGAACTGCTGCTCATGATCTCCCTGTTGCTGCTGTCCGCCGGTTTTTCCGGCTCCGAGACGGCCTTGTTTTCCTTGTCCGAAACCGAGCTGGCGGGGATGCGGGAGGAGGGCGGTCACGCCGGGCGGCGTGTGGTGTCGCTCCTGAGACGCCCGCCGCGCCTGCTGGCCGCGTTGCTGATCGGCAACATCCTGGTCAACACGGCCGCCAGCGTCCTGGCCACTTCCCTGCTTGTGAGCCGGCTCGGCGGCCGCGGGCTGGCCGTGGCGGTGCCGGCCATGACGGTCCTGGTCCTGCTCGCGGGCGAGATCACGCCCAAGCTGGTCGCCCTGCGTGATCCGCGACGTCTCAGCCTCTTCCTCCAGCTGCCCGTGTCCATCTGGCTGACGGTCATCCGTCCCCTGCTGCACCTGGTGGACCGCGCCGGTGAAGCGCTGCTCTCGCATCTGCCCCTCGAACGTACGGGCAGCCGCCAGCTCACCGTGCCCGAACTCGTAACCGCCACCGGGCTGGCGGTTCGCGACGCCTCCTTGACGGAGACCGAGGGCAGGTTCGTGTCGCGTCTGCTGCAACTCGAGGATCTGGACGTGCGCGAGATCATGACGCCGCGCACCGCCGCCGTGACGCTCGGCGAGGATTCCACGCGCGCGGAGATCCTGCGGGCGGCCGAAGCCAACGGCCTCAACCGCTTCCCGGTGCTCGACCGGGACGGGGACAGGCCCGTGGGAGCGTTTCACGTGAAGGATCTGCTGATCGACGACGCCCCGTCGCCGGTGCGCAGACTGAAGCGCGCACCGATCTTCGTACCCGAATCCAAATCGGTCGCCGGCCTGCTCAACGAGTTGCGCGAGTGTGGGCAGCACATGGCCTTCGTGGTGGACGAGCACGGCGACTTCTCCGGTCTGGCCACCCTGGAGGACTGTATAGAAGCGCTCACCGGTCCCTGGCGCGACGAAACCGACTCCGGCGCGCCGCAGATGCTGCAGGTCGCCGAACGCAACTGGGTGGCCGCCGGCGGCGTCGATCTGCGCAGGGTCAACGAGGCCTGCGGCACCCATATCGCCGCTTCACACGATTACGTGACGCTGGCCGGTTACGTGATGTCCCTGCTGGGCCGCGTCCCGCTGCGCGGCGACCGGATCAACGCCGGCGGCTTCCGTTTCACGATCCTGGAGATGGACGGGCTCCGCGTCTCCCGCATCCGCGTGCAACGGTTGGCGTCCGTTCGCGACGAGGGGGGGCATGATGCACGGTAGCGCGCCTCTCGCCTGGGATCTGGTGGTTCTCGTCGTCGCCGTCTGCGTGCTCGCCTCCGGTTTCATGTCCGGCACGGAGACCGGCCTGATGAGCGTCAGCCGCATCCGTCTGCGTTTCCTGGAGCTGCGGCGGGAGCATGCGCGCGCGACGGAACTGACGCGGCTGCTCGGCCGGGTGGAGGATCCCATCCTGACCTGCCTGATCGGCACCAACCTGTTCAACGTGCTCGGCAGCGCCGTGCTGACGGTCGCGTTCACGGCCCGCTACGCCGAGAACGGCGAAGTGGTGGCGGCGGCCGTGGAATCGGTGCTTGTCATCACCCTGGCCGAGATCGTGCCGAAGGTCCTCTACCGCGAGTACCCCGAGCGGTTGACCCTGGCCTCGCTGCCGGTGCTGCGCGTGGCCATGACGATGCTGGCGCCGGTGCGTTGGATCCTCATGGCCTATTCGCGCCTGTTGCAGGCGCTGCTGCCGGGACGGGGCGCGGGCGAGAGCCGGGCCCTGGGACGCGCCGCCATGACGTCGCTGCTGTCGACGCATCCCGTGGCCGGCCAGGACCGCCGTTTCACGGAGATCCTGGACCGTTGCCTCGCGCTGGCCGACCTGGACCTGACGGCGATCATGACACCCTGGCCGCGTGTGAAGAAGCTGCCGCGCACCGCCACCCTCGCGGAATGCCGCGCCGCAGCCGCCGAGTTCGGCAACAGCCGTCTGCCCGTGATCGAGCAGACCGGCTCCGGCGTGCCGGGCTGGCTTCTCGTGCGCGATCTGCTCTTCGTGGATCCTGCCGCGGCCTGGGACGACCTGCCCCCCGCCATGATCCGCACCTGCCCCTATGTGGACCGGTCCATCTCGCCCTGGGCGCTGTTCGAGGAGATGCGCTGGCAACAGCAACAGATGGCCGTGGTGACGGACCATGCGGGGAACCCGCTCGGGCTGGTGACGTTGGAGGATCTGCTCGAGATCCTCGTGGGCAGCATCGAGGACGAGTTCGATCGCGCCATGGTCGCAAGTTATTGACGTGCAGTTTTCGATCCCGTAGGCGTGGTGCGGCGGCACGACGGCGCGACCAGGACTCGGGGCGACGAAGTCCGACGAGAGGAGTGAAGCGGATGTCCGAGCAGATGAGCAAGCACGACCAGGTGTTGCTGACCCTGGTCATGAACCTGCAGGGGAGCGTCATGGTCCAGCTGGGCAAGTTGGCGGACCCCGCCACCGGCAAGATGGCCCGCAGCCTCGACGGCGCGCGCTACGTCATCGACGTCCTGGAGATGCTGCAGACCAAGTGTCGCGCGGAGACCCATCCGGAGATCGTGACCATGCTCGACCGCGTGGTGATGGAGCTACAGCTCAACTACACCGATGAGGTGAAGAAGGGCGGGGACGAGCCGGAACCACCGGTCGCCGAAGACGCAGGCGATTCCGCGAAGTCGACGCCGGACGAGCCGGCCCCGGAGGCCCAGGCTTGAAATCGTGGCGGCGACACGGTCCGGCCGCGCTGGCCTTGCTCTGTGCCCTGTTCGCCTCTTCGGCCGCGCTGGCCGACCTGGCCCTGCGGAACCAGGAGCGGTCGGCCCGGCTCAACCGGGTCGTATCTGGTCTGCTGCCTCCGGACGGATTGCTGGCGGTGGGCGTCGCCGGCGGCTTCTTCGCCGCGTATCACGGTCCCGCTGACCTGCGCTATCCGATCGGTTTCAGGACTGCCGGCCTGGAGCTTGAATACGGTCCGTGGCCCTGGTTGAACCTGCGCCTCGACCAGCCCTACCGCACCTGGTCGGGCGGACGCGACGACCTGCCAGCCAGCGGGAGCGGGCTTGCCGATGGTGGCGCCGGGCTGCTCGTGTCGTTGCCCATGCCGTCGCGGGGTCTCGGACTGGCCTTCGACGCCCGTACGACGCTGCCCACCGGCAACGAGGCCGACGGCCTCGGTGAGGGTTCGCCGTCGCCGTACGCCGGTCTGGCGCTGAGCGCGGCCCTGTGGACGCGCGCACAGATGCCCGAACTGCGGCTGCACCTGAACTTCGGCCGCCGTTTCCAGTCTCGGGACGAGGGCCGGGGCGCCGTCGTCGTCGGCAGACTCGAGTCCTGGCCGCCGCTGTACCCGGCGGTGCGCGCGGGAGGCGCCGCCTCCGACAACGACGCGACCGTGTTCGGCGCGGCATTGGAGTTTCGCAAGTCGCTGGTCAGCCTCTTCGTGGAATACTACGGGGAGCGCTACGGCGACGCGGTCGACATCTCGGCACGCGAGTTCCCCCGCCATCTCGCCGCCGGCCTGCGCTGGGGCGGGGAGGAGGGCCTGGCGCTGTCGTGGGGCTACGAAGTGCCCTTGGGACTGGAAGACCCGGCCACGTCCTTCGTCGCGGCCTATCCCGACTTCGTCCTCCACGCCGGTCTGTCCTACAGCTTCGCGGCCGGCGGCTCGGACTCCGACCGCGACGGCATCCCCGACCGGCTCGACCTCTGCCCCGGCGCGGCGGAGGACCGCGACGGCCACCTCGACGAGGACGGCTGCCCCGATCCCGACAACGACGAGGACGGCATTCCCGATGTCGAAGACCTGGCCCCCGATTATCCGGAGGACTACGACGGCTATCTGGACCACGACGGCATTCCAGACCTCGACAACGACGGGGACGGCATTCTCGACGCGGCCGACGCGTGCCCCGACGTACCCGAGGACATGGACGGTCACCAGGACGCGGACGGCTGTCCCGAGGAGTTCCTGGACGCGGACGGCGACGGCCTCCCCGACGAGGAGGACCTCTGTCCCGGCGACGCCGAGGATCCGGACGGCTTCGAGGACGAGGACGGCTGCCCGGAGGAGGACAACGATCTCGACGGCATCGCTGATGCCCTGGATCAATGTCCCGGTGTGGCGGAGGATTACGACGGGGTGGCGGACGAGGACGGCTGCCCCGAGTGATCAGGTGTCCCGGGCCTCTTCGGCCTTGGCCTGTTGCCAGGCCTCTTCGAGCCTGTCGATGCCCGCTTCGCGCATGGCCGCGTGATCGTGGAAGCGGCTCTCGACGCCGCGGAAACGCTCGCGGAAGCGACGGTTCGCCTTGCGCAGGGCGTCGTCGGCTTCCACGCCCAGCCGGCGCGAGAGGTTGACCACGGCCAGCAGGATGTCGCCGACCTCGTGCTCCACGGCCCCACGGTCGGCCAGCGCCGCGGCCGCCGCCAGCTCGTCCATTTCCTCGCGCAGCTTCTCCCAGATGCCGTCGACCTCCGGCCAGTCGAAGCCGACCTCGGCGGCGTCCTGCTGGTAGGTGTGGGCCTGGCGCAGGGGAGACGACGAAGCCGGCAGGTCCTTCAGGGCCGTCGGCTCGGGTTCCTCCTGGCCGTTGGCCCGTTTCTCGGCTGCCTTCATGGCGTTCCAGTGGATCTGGCTCTCGGCATGGTTCGCGGCGCTCACGTCGCCGAAGACGTGGGGGTGCCGGCGTATGAGTTTCTCGTTGCCCCCACGCGCCACGTCCTCGAAGGCGAAGGGCTCCGTCTCGCCCAGTATCTCGCAGCAGAAGGCCACCATGAACAGCAGGTCGCCCAACTCCTCGGCGACGTGCTCGGCGTCGCCGGCCAGCGCCGCATCCAGCAGCTCGCCGGCCTCGTCCAGCAGGAACCGCGCGGCGTCGGCGACGGTCTGCTTCTGGTCCCAGGGGCAACCGCCCGGCGCGCGCAGGGTGCGGATGGTCCGCAGCAGGGCTTGGGTGTGCGGCAGGCTCATGTTGGAGCGACTTTCGTTCTGGTTGGATCGGGGGCAGGTCCGCGCGACTTGCACGCTGCCAGCTTATATCCCTTGTACGTGTTGTGAAAGTGCGGATATCATGACAGGTCCCCCTTCGGCGATTCGTGTTCGACGTCCGGCATGCGCGTCGGCAGGAGCAGGTCTTGAGTGATTTCATCAGGATTCGCGGCGCCAGGCAGCACAATCTCAAGGCCTGTGACGTGGACATCGTTCGCGGGGCGCTGACCGCCGTGTCGGGCGTGTCCGGGTCCGGCAAGTCGTCGCTCGTCTTCGACACCCTCTACGCCGAGGGACAGCGCTGCTACGTCGAATCGCTGTCGGCCTACGCCCGCCAGTTCCTCGCCCGGATGCCCAAGCCCGACGTGGACTCGATCGACGGCATCAGCCCCGCCATCGCGATCGAGCAGCGCAATGCAGCGCGCAGCGGCCGCAGCACGGTGGGGACAGTCACCGAGATCAACGACTATCTGCGCGTGCTCTTCGCGCGCATCGGGCGCATCACCTGTCCCGATTGCCGGACGCGCGTCGCCCCGGAAACCCCTGCCTCGGTCTGGCGTCGCGCGAGACGCGAGTGGCCCGACGCGAACGTCCTCGTCGCCTATCCCCAGGTGATCAGTCGGGAGGGCTCGCGCAGCGGCTGGGCCGAACCGCTGCTGGCGCAGGGGTTCCGGCGGGCCGTGGTCGGCGGCGAGCTGCTGCGTCTCGACGAGGCCGACGCCGAAGGCGCTCCCGCCCCGGCCGCCGGCGAGGAAGTCGACGTGGTCCTGGACCGCATCGCGCTCGAGCCCCGTCAGCGTTCGCGTTTCACCGAAGCGGTCGAGATGGCCTTCCGGCAGGCCAACGGCTGGTGCGGCCTGCGCCGGGCGGACGACCTGGCGGTCGCTCTGGCTTTCTCCTCGCGACTGGTCTGCAATTCCTGCGGACGCGAATTCCCCGCACCGACGCCTCATCTCTTCTCCTTCAACTCGCCCCAGGGAGCCTGTCCCGACTGCAACGGTTTCGGCAACCGGCTGGAATTCGACGAGGAACTCGTCGTTCCCGACGATTCCCTCTCCCTGCTGGACGGCGCGGTCAAGCCCTGGCGGACCGAGACGTTCGCGCGCACCCACGCAGCCATGATCCGGTTCTGCCGCCAGGAGAAGATCCCCGTGGACGTTCCCTGGCGCCGGTTGACCGCGGCTCAGAGGCGCGTCGTGCTGGAGACCCGCGCTAAGGGCTATGCCGGCGTGCTGCCCTTCCTGGAGGACATGCGCCGGAAGATGAAGAAAGGTCACCACCGCTTCTTCACGCGGCGTTTCATGGGAGACACCAGATGCCGCACCTGCGGCGGCAGCAGGCTGCGGCGGGAGGCCCTCGCGGTCAAGGTCGGCGGGCTGGACCTCGGCGTCCTCTCGCGCCTTTCGCTGAACGATGCCTTGCGGCGCGTGGAAGGCCTGCGCATGTCCCGGGCGGATCTGCAGGCCGCGGGCGACGTGCGCGACGAGATCGTGCACCGGCTGCGCTTCCTCGTCAGGGTGGGGCTGGGTTATCTCACGCTCGACCGCCTGACCCGCACGCTCTCGGGAGGGGAGGCGCAGCGCATACATCTGGCCAACGCCATCGGCTCGCGTCTGACCGACACGCTCTACGTGCTCGACGAACCGACGACGGGCCTGCACGCCGCGGACGTCGATCGTCTCATCGGGACGCTCAGGGATCTTGTCGATGCCGGCAACACGGTCGTCGTCGTCGAGCACGACCTGGCGGTCCTCAACGCCGCCTCCTATTTGATCGAACTCGGGCCCGGCGCCGGCCTGGACGGCGGCGAGGTGGTCTACCAGGGATCGGTCGCGGATCTGATCGCCGCCGGCGGGACGCTGACCGCCGACTACCTGCGGGGCGACAGGACCCTCCCCGCGCCCCTGTCCGCGCGCGACGGGGACACGATGCGGCTGGTCGTCAAGGGTGCGCGCAAGCACAACCTGCGTAACATAGACGTGGCCGTGCCGCTGGAGCGTTTGGTCTGCTTGACCGGCGTCTCGGGCTCCGGCAAGAGCACCCTGCTCGACGATTGCCTGTACGACGGGCTGACCGGCAAGGTCGCCGGCGGCAAGGAACGCTGGCGCGCCTTCACGGGCTTCCAGGGCGCTCACGGGATCGACAAGGTGATCCTGGTGGACCAATCGCCTGTCGGCAAGTCCAGCCGCTCCAACCCGGCGACCTATCTGGGATTCCTGGCGCCCATCCGCGAGATGTTCGCCGCCACTCCCGACGCCAGGGCCAGGGGTTTCGCCGCAGGGCGCTTCAGCTTCAACACGGCCGGCGGCCGTTGCCCGGAATGCCAGGGGCTCGGCGAGTACCGTGTCGAGATGCATTTCATGGCGGACATCTGCGTGCCGTGCGAGGTCTGCGGCGGTAGCCGCTTCAATCCGGCCACGCTGGAGGTGAAGTTCCGCGGTCACACCATGGCGAATATCCTGACCATGACCGTGGACGAGGCGCTCGCCTTCTTCAGGCGCGAGAACCTGGTGCGCGAGAAACTCTGGGTGCTCAAGAAGGTGGGGCTCGGCTATCTGACGCTCGGCCAGTCGGCCACGACCCTCTCGGGGGGGGAGAGCCAGCGCCTGAAGATCGCGCGCGAACTCGCGTCGCCGGGCGGCCGGCACAACCTTTACCTGCTCGACGAGCCGACGACCGGCCTGCACATACACGATGTTGCAGGGCTGGTCAAGGTGCTCCATGATCTGGTGAAGCAAGGCCACACCGTCGTGGTCATCGAGCACAACCTGGACCTGATCGAGAGGGCCGACTGGATCATCGATCTGGGACCCGGCGGCGGCGCCGACGGCGGCGGCCTCGTCGGCTGCGGCACCCCGGCGGACCTGGCCCGCAACAAGGCTTCCGTCACGGGCCGCTACCTGCGTGCACGTGCACGCGCCGACGGAGCGCCGGCGAAAGGAAGACCATGAGAGTACTCGTCACGGGCGGCGCCGGCTACATCGGCAGCGTCACGGCGCGCGCGCTCGCCGTGCGCGGCCACGAGGTGGAGATCCTGGACGACTTCAGCACCGGGCACCGCGCCGCCCTGCTGGCGGGCGCGGCCCTGCACGAGGGCAGCCTCCTGGACGGGGATTTCCTGGCCGGGGTATTCGCGCGTCCCTTCGACGCCGTCATGCATTTCGCCGCCTTCAGCCTGATCGGCGAATCCGTCGCCGAGCCTCTGCTGTACTATCGCAACAACGTCGCCGGCAGCGCCAAGCTCCTCTCCGCCGTCACCGTCGCGCGCGTCCCCCGCTTCATCTTCTCCTCGTCGGCCGCGGTCTACGGCAAGCCGGACCTGGCGTTGATCCCGGAAGACGCCCCCACCGTGCCGGTCAACCCCTACGGCCGGACGAAACTGGCCATGGAGTGGATGCTGGACGACGCCGCCGCCGCGTCGGGTCTCTCCGCGGTGGCGCTCCGCTACTTCAACGCCTGCGGCGCCACGTCCGAGCTGGGAGAGGACCACACGCCCGAGACCCATCTGATTCCCAGGCTCCTGCGGTCCCTACAGGATCCCACGCTCGGGTTCGCGATCTACGGCGACGACTACCCGACGCCCGACGGCACCTGTATCCGCGATTACATCCACGTGGCGGACCTGGCCGACGCCCATGTCCTGGCTCTCGAATGGGTGGACCGCCCGGGCCTGACGGTGATGAACCTGGGCACCGAAACCGGCCACTCCGTGCGTGAAGTGGTGACGGCTGTCTCACGCGTCACCGGACGGGCCATCACGCCGGCCGTGGCGCAGAAGCGTGCCGGCGATCCGCCGCGACTGGTGGCCGCGTCGCAGCGGGCCCGGCGGCTGCTGGACTGGCGCCCGACCCGCAGCGATCTGCAAACGGTCATCAGGGACGCCTGGCGCTGGCACGGCGCCCATTCCGGCGGCTACGCGCCCGGCGGGCAGGCGTGATCGCCGACGGCGCCGGGGGTAGCCAGATGACATGCGCCGGAGTATACTGGCGCAGTGACAAGCTTGACATGAAGGGTGCGGGAGTGCTTTATTCCCGGACCGCCGTAAAAGGGCGGTCCGCAATGGTATGCCTGGGTAGCTCAGTTGGTAGAGCACTGCACTGAAAATGCAGGTGTCGGTGGTTCAAATCCGCCCCCAGGCACCACCCCTGCACGGATCGAGCCGATGTAGCTCAGCTGGTAGAGCAGCTCACTCGTAATGAGCAGGTCTGGGGTTCGAGTCCCCACATCGGCTCCATCGCCTTCCCGCCCGTATACGGAACTTTCGGCTCTCTGAAAGGAGCCTCCGGTGGTCCTGCGCATAAGTGTTTCCGGCATACGCGGCGTGATCGGCGACGGCCTGGACGCGGTGGTCGCCGCGCGCTGGGCGGCGGCCCTCGGCGCCTGGTTGCCGCCCGGTCCGGTCGTGGTGGGGCGCGATACGCGTCCCTCCGGCCCCATGCTGCTCCGCGCCGTCGAGTCAGCCCTGGTTTCCACCGGCCACGACGTCGTGGACATCGGCGTGGCCAGCACGCCGACGACCGAGATGGCGGTCCAGGAATCCAACGCCGTCGGCGGCGTGATCATCACCGCCAGCCACAACCCCCAGCCCTGGAACGCGCTCAAGCTGCTCGACGGCGACGGTCTCTTCCTGACCGCCGCCGATAACGATGCCCTGCTGGAACATCTCGAGGCCCAGGACGGCCACGTGGCCTGGGACCGCCTCGGTCGGGTCTCGGGCCGCGAGGGGGCGGAGCGCCGGCACCTGGAGGCCATCCTGGCCCTGCCCTGGCTTGACCGGGACCGGATCGCGGCCCGCGGTTTCAAGGTGGCCGTGGATGCCGTGGAAGGCGCCGGCGGCCGCATCGTGCCCGCCCTGCTCGAGTCTCTCGGCGTGGCCTGCGTGCCACTGCATTGCGGTCTGTCGGGCATCTTCCCCCATCCGCCGGAACCGACCCCGGCGCACCTGGCCGAGCTGGGCGAGGCCGTGCTGTCGTCGGGCGCGGACCTCGGTTTCGCGGTGGATCCCGACGTGGACCGGCTCGTGATGGTCGACGGCACGGGCAAGCTGCTGAGCGAGGAGCTGACCCTCGCGGTGGCCGTGGATTTCCTGCTGGGCCGCGAACCGGGGCCGGTCGTGGTCAACCTGTCCACCACCGGCCTGATCGAGATCCTGGCCGAGAAGCACGGGCAGTCGGCGAGCCGCACCCCGGTGGGCGAGGCCAACGTCGTGGCCGAGATGCTCGCCAGCGGGGCGGTGATCGGCGGCGAGGGCAACGGCGGCGTGATCTATCCCGCCTTGCATCCCGGCCGCGACGCGCTGGTGGGCATCGCCATGGTTCTGCAGCACCTGGCCGACACCGGCCAGGGACTCGACGCCATCGTGGCCGGCTATCCGCCGGTGGCCATGATCAAGGACAAGTTCGATCAAGTCAGCCCCTTCGCGACCGATACGATAAAGGAACGATTGCAAACGCTCGGCGAAGGCGATATCGACGACAGCGACGGCGTGCGCTGGAGCGGTGCCTGCGGCTGGGTGCACATGCGCCCCTCCAACACCGAGCCCATAGTCCGGGTCATCGCCGAGGCGTCGACGGAGGAAGCCGCCCGCGACCTCGTCGCCAGGGCGCTGCCGCTCTGCAGGTGAAGCGAAGAACCGAAGGAAGTTCGACATGTGTGGAATAGTCGGCATCACGGGCAACAAGCAGGTGGCCCCCATTCTCGTCGAGGGTCTCAAGAGGCTGGAGTACCGGGGCTACGACAGCGCCGGCATCTCCGTCGCCAACGGCGGGATCAAGACGGTCAAGTGCCCGGGCAAGATCAGCGCCCTCGAGGTCGCCATGATCGGCGCCGACCTGACCGGGACCTGCGGCATCGCCCACACCCGCTGGGCCACGCACGGCCCCCCCAGCCAGGTGAACGCCCATCCGCACATGGACAGCGACAGCCGCATAGCCGTGGTGCACAACGGCATCATCGAGAACTTCCAGGTTCTCAAGCATCAGCTCGTGAAGTCCGGCTACGAATTCTGTTCCGAGACCGATTCCGAGGTGCTGGCCCACCTGATCCGCGAATTCTACGACGGGAACCTCGAGGAAGCCGTGCGCCGGGTGCTAGAGCTGGTCGAGGGTACTTACGGCATAGCCGCCATCCACTCCGACGAACCCGACAAGATCGTGGGCGCCCGCCGGGGCTCGCCGCTGGTCGTGGGCGTGGGCGAGGGGAGCAACTACCTCGCCAGCGACGTGGCCGCCATCCTCGGCGAGACCCGCAAGGTGATCTACCTGGACGACGGCGAGATGGTCACCCTGACCCCGGACTCGGTGGTCACGACCAGCGTCGCGAACGAACTCATCGACAAGGAAGTGCAGGAGATCCACTGGGATCTGGAGCAGATCCAGAAAGGCGGATTCCCCCACTTCATGCTCAAGGAGATCTACGAGCAGCCGGAGACCATCAAGAACGCCTACCGCGGACGCATCCTCCCCGAGACGGGGGACGTGAAACTGGCGGGACTCCGCCTCACCGAGTGGGAGCTGCGCAACATCCGCCGCATCATCATCCTGGCCTGCGGCACCAGCTGGCATGCCGGACTGGTCGGCGAGTACCTGATCGAGGAGTACGCCGGCATCCCGGTCGAGGTCGAGTACGCTTCGGAGTTCCGCTACCGCTCGCCCGTGATCGAGCCGGGCACCCTCTGCCTGACCATCAGCCAGAGCGGCGAGACCATCGACACGCTGGAGGCCATGCGCGAGGCCAAGCGGCGCGGCGCCAAGGTGCTGGGCATCACCAATGTGGTCGGTTCGACTATCGCCCGCGAGACCGACGGCGGCATCTACATCCATGCGGGACCGGAGATCGGTGTGGCCTCGACCAAGGCCTTCACCAGCCAGGTCACCATCCTGACCCTGTTGACGATCATGCTCGGCCGCCGCCAGATCCTGTCCAGCGATCGCGGCATACGCCTGCTCGAGGAGTTGCAGGGCATCCCCGACAAGATCAGGCGTATCCTGGACCAGGAGTCCGAGATCATCGAGATCGCCGAGGCCTACAAGGATCATCGCAACTTCCTCTACCTCGGCCGAGGCACCAATTTCCCCATCGCGCTGGAAGGTGCCCTGAAGCTCAAGGAAATCAGCTACATCCACGCGGAGGGCTATCCGGCTGCGGAGATGAAACACGGGCCCATCGCCCTGATCGATCCGGACATGCCGGTCGTGGTCCTCTGCACGCGCGACGGCAGCTACCAGAAGATCAAGGGCAACGTCCAGGAAGTGAAAGCCCGTAACGGCAAGGTGATCAGCGTGGTGACCGAGGGCGAGGAGGAGATCGCGGCCATGAGCGACCACGTGATCCGCATTCCCGACAGCGCAGACATGCTGACGCCGCTGCTGGCCGTGGTTCCCCTGCAGTTGCTGGCCTATCACATCGCCGTCCTGCGCGGCTAGAACGTGGACCAACCGCGCAACCTGGCCAAGTCGGTCACGGTCGAATAGGGGTGGCGGTGAAAAGACAGATCATCAGCACGGAGCTGGCGCCGCCGGCCATCGGAGA
>JAHIYU010000105.1 GCA_018814885.1 bacterium
CATTCCATTACGACACCCTGCGATTCGATGCTAATCTTTTCTCAAGTTCCCCCCTCCGGAAACGAATAGCTATGTGGATTGTCATGTCGCGAGGGGAAGAACCGACCGGGAGTTGCGAGTCACATGAAATTCAGCGCCATCAAGCTCAAGTACCAGATGATGATCGTCCTCGGCGCGTTCAGCGTGGCGATCTTCGCCGGATTCATCGCCGTGAACATGAAGTACACGCGGCGGATCCTGCTCGAGGGCAGCTACGAGAAGGCCGTCGACCGCGTTAAGAGCACGTCGTACGCCATCGACGGCTTCTTCCAGGAGAAGGCCAAGGTGGCCTGGACGTTCGGCAAGGCGCCGTTCTTGCTCGAGTGGATGATCGACAACACCGAGCGCCGCATCGACCATACGCACGACGAGACGTACCAGGATCTGCTCGCCATGCTCCGCTGGCTCAAGGCCGCCGATCCGGAGCTCCAGTCGGTCTTCATGGCGTCGGGCATCACCGGGGAGTACTGGGACGAGCAGGAGCGGGATCCCGGCGACGACTACTACGTCTACAACCGGCCCTGGTACCAGTCGGTGATGGCGGCGGGAGAGCCGCTCTTCGACTTCAACATAGATCTGCTCGATCAGGTCATGTACATCTCGTACAACTACCCACTGTTCGCCCCCGACGGCGCCATGATCGGCGTGGCCGGCGTCGACATCAACCCCGCGGTCCTGCAGCAGCAGCTCAACAACCTCAAGATGTTCGACTCCAGCTCCGCCATGCTGGTACGCCATGACGGGATCATCCTCCACCATCCCGACATGACTAAGGCCCTCAACACCTCTATCACGGACGCGCCGGCGGTGGGCGAGACGCACGGTCTCGAAGAGGCGGCGCAACGCATGCTGGCCGGCGAGACGGGCATCGCGGACGTGGTCTACGGCGGCGAGGAACGGTTCTTCGTGTTCACGCCCATCGACCCGATCGACGCCATCCTGGTGCTGTCGGTCTCCAAGAAGGAGATCTTCGCCCAGTACAGCGACATCGTCACGCAGTCCCTGACCCTCATGGCCGTCGCCATCGGCCTGATGCTGATCGTCCAGTTCCTGTACACGCGCCGCACCACCAAGCCCATCGAGATGATGGCGGGTCTCTGCGAGTCGTTCGTCGGCGCCGGCAACGACAAGCGGTCCCGGAACGAGGATGAGATCTCGCTCCTGGGACGGACGCTGCGGGGCCTGAGCGATTACGTGGACGAGGTCACCGCTTCGTCCACGGACATCATGACCAACAGCCAGATGATCGCCTCGGACACACAGAAGCAGGAGTCGATGGTGCGCGAGGCCGCGGGCGCGCTGCAGCAGATGACCGCCCGGATCGACGTCTCCAGCGTGCAGGCCCGCGAAGCCGGCCAGACGACCCAGAAGGCCATGGCCTCGACCCAGTACGGCGTCGAGCAGATGAATCGCCTGGCGGAGGCCATGAACATGCTGCAGGGGTCGTCGAAGGAGATGATGGCGTTCATCGAGACAATCGAGGAGATCGCACTGCAGACCAACATGCTGGCCCTGAACGCGGCCATCGAGGCCGCCCATGCAGGCGACGTCGGCAAGGGCTTCGGCGTGGTGGCCGACGAGATACGTCAGCTCTCGCTGCGCAGTTCCGAGGCGGCAACCCGCATCGCCATGGTCCTCAACCGCACCGGAGAGGAGGTGCAACAGGGGGCGGGCATCTCCGGCGAGGTCATCGAGCAGTTCAACGATTTCTACCGGCAGGTCAACGAAGTGGGCAAGGTGATGCACAATATCGAGCACGTCACCCAGGAGCACACCGAGACCATCCACTCCGTGAACCTGATCATCGACGGCGTCTTCGAGATCACCCGCGGCAACGTGCAGAAGTCGGAAGAATCCGCGAGCGGCGCCACCCAGCTGGCCGACCGCGCCCTGACGATCCGGTCGATGCTGCCACGCTTCACCAACGCGAAGACGGCGCCGCAGAGGACGGGCTAGCCCGCGTTGTCCCGACGGGGCGCGGCCATCGCGGCGCAACGACGATGAGGGGCCGGCCGCGCCCGCTCAAACCATCTGCAACATTCCGACGTCTAATCGGGTAGTTACAACCTGCGCTCCCGGCCGGTTGTCCGAATTCCCCGTTAGATCGGATCCGATCATGCGAGTCCTCCTGATCCTGTCGCTGCTGGCCGGCGCGGCCGCACAATCCGCAGCCCGCAACGAGAACGCCCCGCCCCCCCCCCGCATCTATCGGACGGCCCGCGTGAACGGCGCGAAGCCGGTCCTGGACGGCCGCGTCGACGACCCCGCCTGGCATCACGTGGCGTGGTCGGGCGAGTTCGTCCAGCGCATGCCGGAGGATGGCGCAGCACCCGCGGCCCAGACCGAGTTCAAGATCCTCTACGACGACCAGGCCCTCTACTTCGGCTTCCGCATGCACGACGATCCGTCGCTGGTGCGCAGCCTGCTGGCCCGCCGCGACTGGTTTCCCGGCGATTGGATCGAGGTGAACATCGACAGCTACCACGACCAGAGGACGGCCTTCTCGTTCACGCTCAGCCTTTCCGGCACGCGCGGCGACGAGTTCGTCTCCAACGACGGCAACAACTGGGACGGCAGCTGGGACCCCGTATGGGAGGGCGCCACCCGCATCGACGAAGGGGGGTGGACGGCGGAGATGAGGATTCCCCTGAGCCAGCTGCGCTTCGACGGCGCGGAGGAGCAGGTCTGGGGCCTGCAGGTGCAGCGCCGCATCTTCCGCGAAGAGGAGCGATCGACCTGGCAACAGATCCCCAGGGACGTCTCCGGCTGGGTCAGCAACTTCGGCGAGATCCACGGCATCCGCAGCATCGAGCCGGCGCGGCGCATCGAGATCATGCCCTACTCCGTCGCCCGGACCGAGACCTTCGCGAAGATCGAGGGCGACCCCTACCGCGACGGCAACGCGTCGGACGTCGATATCGGCATGGACGGCAAGATCGGACTGAGCAGCGACCTCACCCTGGACTTCACCATCAATCCGGACTTCGGTCAGATCGAGGCGGATCCCTCCGAGGTTAACCTGACCGCCTTCGAGACATACTTCAGCGAGAAGCGGCCCTTCTTCATCGAGGGCGCGAACATCCTGGATCTGCCCCTGGCGCCGGCCATCACCGGCGGCCATTTCACGCGCGACCGGCTCTTCTACTCGCGGCGCATCGGCAAGCGTCCGGCCCACTCCCCTGACCTGGACGACGACGAGTACGCGAAGGCGCCCGGGAACACCTCGATCCTCGGCGCCGCCAAGCTGACGGGCAAAACAGCGGACGGCCTGTCCATCTGCATCCTCGAGAGCGCCACGGCCCTCGAAAGGGCCGCCGTGACCGGCCCCGCGGGCGAGAGCGAGACGGCCGTGGAACCGGGCACCAACTACTTCGTGGGACGCGCGATGCAGGACTTCCGCGACGGGGATACGGTGATCGGCGCCATGATAACCGCAGTCAACCGCGACATCGAGGATCCCCAGCTCGAGTTCCTGCGGCGCAGCGCCTACGCCGGAGGCGTGGACCTGCAACACTGCTTCCACGACCGCGACTTCCGTCTGGAGGCCCGTTTCTTCGGCAGTCGCCTGCGCGGCACCGCCGAGTCCATCGACGCGGCACAGACCGCCTCTGCCCGCTACTTCCAGCGTCCGGACAACGATCACACGGACTACGATCCTACCCGGACGACCCTGGGCGGCTCGGCCGGTTCGCTGCTGCTGACACGCACCGGCAACAACAGCAGCCTGATGTTCCAGACCGGCGCCGCCTTCCGCTCGCCGGGCTTCGAGATCAACGACATCGGCTACATGCGCCGCGCCGACGAGATCAACCAGTCGACCTGGGTGGGCTACACGCGGCGCAACCCCTTCTCGATCTTCAACT
This sequence comes from bacterium, assembly GCA_018814885.1. NCBI lineage: Bacteria > bacterium. Next base: position 3,903 of record JAHIYU010000105.1, read on the forward strand.
ACTGGCAGCTCAACGGGAACCAGTGGCTGAACTGGGACTGGGGCGGCAACTTCCTCGGCGCCGCGGTCAACATGAATTCGAGCTGGGAGTTCAGGAACCGCTGGGGCGGCTACTGGGGCGTGTCCCGCACCTTCGCGCAGACGTCCAACACGGCCCTGCGCGGCGGGCCGTCGATGGAGTTGCCGGGCGACACGGAGGCGAGCTTCAACCTGTGGTCGGATTCCAGCAAGGACGTGCGCTCCAGCCTGGGCGGCTGGTTCGACAAGGGCGACGCGTCCTACTTCGACGTCTGGAACGGCTGGATCAGCCTCGCGGCGCGGCCGAGCAACGCGCTGCAGATCAGCCTCAACCCCGGCTTCACGCGCAACCTGCACGACATGCAGTACGTGGACACCGTCTCCCACGACGGCGAGGACCGCTACCTGTTCGGACACGTCGACCAGCGCACCTTCTCGCTGACCTTCCGGCTCGACTACTGCGTCACGCCCAACCTGACCGTGCAGTACTACGGCTCCCCGTTCGTCTCGTCCGGCAGCTTCGGCGCCTTCAAGCGCATCACCGACCCGCGGGCGGACGCGTACGCCGATCGTTCCCACGCCTTCGGCTCGGGCGAGATCGCCTACGACACCGTGGACGCCGTCTACGAGGTGGACGAGAACGGCGACGGCGCGGCCGACTACGAGATCGGCGATCCCGACTTCAACTTCCGGGACTTCAACTCGAACCTGGTGGTGAGATGGGAGTACGAGCCCGGTTCCACCCTGTTCGTGGTGTGGTCCCAGTCCCGCAGCGACTTCCTGTCCAGCGGGGCCTCCGACCTCGGGAACGATCTCGACGGGCTCTTCCGGGTGCACCCGCACGACGTGTTCCTGTTGAAGTTCAACCGGTGGTTCTCGCTGTAGGGACTGGCGTCCTCCCGTGCCCGGATAGTCCCGCGATCAGCCGCGCCGCTGCTCCTCGAGAAGCTGCTCGAAGCGGGTGAGCTGGTCCTGATAGCCCTGGTTTTCCGGCTGGAGCTCGACGGCCCGCTTGATGAAGTCGACGGCCTTGCCGCAATCTCCCATGGCGTTGCAGATCTCGGCCACGGTGTCGAGGATCTGGGCGCGGGACTCGTCGTCGGGCGCCAGTTCGACGCCCTTCAGGGCGAGCGCGAGCGCCTCCTCCAGGTCGACCCGGTTCTCGAAGCACCACCAGGCGAATCTGTTGAGCCGCCTCGGATCCTCCTGCCAGCCCTCGGGCATCGTGCCCCGCATCAGCTCGAGAGCTTTCTCGGGGTTCTCATCCACGATCAGGGCCGCGTCGACGGCCAGGTGCGCGCGCTGCCCGGTCAGGTCCTCGTCGGTCGCGTCCGCGCTCGCGGCCATGGCCGCCTGCAGGTACGGCGCGGCGCGCCCGGGCTCGCCGGCCGATTTGGCCACGTCGGTGATCATCGAGGCGAGGTTCAGCTTGTCCGCGACGTCCGTGTCCGCATGGTGGAAGGCGGGCTCCACCTCGGCCTCGATCTCGTCGAGGGTGAAGGCCTCGCTGTACGACCCGTAGTACATGTTCGTCAGGATGGACTCGGTGTACTCGGCGGCGTTGGCAGGATCCCTGGTGCGGGCGACCAGGAAGTAGTCCACGGCGCCCTCGAAGTCGTAGGACGTCGAGGCATGGTTGGCCAGCGAGAAGGCCAGGGCAGCCGTGGGCGCCTCGTCGTAGGCCGCGGTCTTGGCCGCGATGGTGCGACGGTCGGCGGCGCTGGACCTGGCGAACGAGGCCCAGGCCTCGGCCCCGCCGTAGCCGATGGTGCTGTCCGTGGTCTCGCCGGCGGCGTTGATCGCGATGAAGGTCGGATATCCTCTCACGCCGTACTTCTTGGCGATCTCGGGACCCTCTCCCTTCTCGCAGTCGATCTGCACCAGGACCACGTGGTTCAAGGCTTCCTTGATGACATCCGATCCGTTCACCTCACGGGCGAACACCTTGCAGCTGGGTCACCAATCCGTGTAGAAGTCGATGACCAGCGGCTTGTCCTCCTGCACCGCGCGGGCGAGCGACGACTTGAAGTCGCCGGGCTCCATGGCCGCCGCGGCGTGCGCGAGCACCAGCAGGACCAGCGTATGTGCCATCGACATGGCGCGGATTCGTTCGATGCGTTTCAAGTCGGACCTCCAGACGGGGGACATCGTGGCGGGAGTGAACGAGGGATAGTTTACAACATATCACGTATGATGTTCCCCGCCAAATGTCCGGCAAATGACAGGGGTCATTCCATCCGACCGCGGAAGCGATCCCGCAGAGAGCCGGCGTGGCGGGCGAAATCGGGCAGGGGGTCTTCCCAGCGGAAGAGCGACCACTCGGACCGCAGCACGTCCTTCAACCAGGAGCCGAGCCCCATCTCGCCCCTGCGCATCAGGGCGAGGCACGCCGACACGTCCTCCATCAGCAGCGCCGAGCCGCACCCCTCCCGGTAACGCAGGATCTCGGGCACCTCCTCGCCGAGGGCGTCGCGGTAGGCCATCATGGTCACGTCGACGCCGCAGCGCGCCGCGAACTCGTTGAAGGACCAGGGACGCGTGTTGACCTCGATGAGCCGGAAGTGGCCGTCACGCGGATCGCGCTTGAACTCCACCGAGAAGATGCCGCGGTATGGCATGTCCGCGAAGAGCTTGCGGATGGCGGCTGCGGCTTCCGCAACCGCCGCGAGGGGCTCGCTGATCATGTAGCTGCTGTCGCCGAAATCGGGCGGGTACATGCGTTTGCGTTGCCTGGCGAAGAGGGCCCGGATCCGTCCCCGCGCATCGATGAAACCGTCGACGAAGTGGTGCTGATCCGCCCCTCCGGGGACGTATTCCTGCAGCAGCACCTCGAGTCCGGCGTCGGCGATCTCCTCGAGCAGGCGGCTGGCCTCCGCCGCCGAACCGACGCGGAACGCCTTGCGCCCGAAGCGCAGGCGGAACGCCTGGCTGTCGCAGGGCTTCAGGAACCAGTCCCGGGGCTCGCCGCCCATGATGGATTCCAGGTCGCGCTCGCAGGCCACGGGCGAGGTGCTGGGCTGATGGATGCCGAGCCGGCCCAGGGTCGCGGACAGGGTCTTCTTGTCCGTGAGGATCGCGTGGGTCTCGCGTGAAGGGAGGCTGGTCAAGAAGCGCCTGCCGTTCGACTCGGCCCGGCCGACCACGGCGCGCGTCCAGTGATCGCTGCAGGGGATCAGGACCGCCTCGTCCAGGGGCAGCGCGCCCAGCAGGTCGTCCAGGCCGGCTGGCGAGGGGACTGGTATCGTGCCCGGGGGGAAATGGCGCGCCCAGCGCGACCTGGAAACGAAGTCCGGCTGTTCGGAGACCAGGCGCAGCGGGATCCCGTTGCGGCCGAGGCTGCGGACGACGCCCAGGGCGGTCAGGAATCCGCCGAACACGACGGCGGGAATGTCGGCCTTGCCAGTTCCGGACACCGGGATTCTCCCCCTTTTGTTCCGAGCCGATGCCGCCAATTGACACCTTAGCCGGCCATCGTGCAAGGTCTGATGCCACTTCGTCCCGCGAACACGGCTTGTGCTCGCGGAGCGCGACGCGATAAGGTAGCAAGGATCGCGCCGGACTCCTGTTCCCGTATCTGGAGGCATGAAATGAGCCGCATATGGGTGTTGACGGTCGTGCTGACGGTCGCCGCGTCGCTCGCCGCGGCCGCGGAGCCGCCCGAGGGCATGGTTTTGATACCAGGCGGCGCCTACGCCATGGGGATGCACGACGGCGAGGACAACCCCCTGCACGAGGTCGCCGTCTCGCCGTTCTACATGGACCGGACCGAGGTGACCAACGCCGGGTACCTGGCCTTCTGCGAGGAGACCGGGCGCGACCTGCCGGTCTTCTGGGGCATGGAGCTTTTCCGCTGCGGACCGGACTATCCGGACAACCCCATCGTGGGCGTCAGCCACTCCGATGCGATCGCCTACGCCGAGTGGGCCGGCAAGCGTCTGCCGACGGAGGCCGAGTGGGAGTTCGCCGCGCGCGGCGGGCTGGTGGGCAAGATGTTCCCCAACGGCGACGACGCCGATCCCCTCGCGGTCAATCACAAGGGGGCGGGATACGAAGGCACCCTGCCGGTCGGTTCGCTCCTGCCCAACGGCTACGGCCTGCACGACATGTCGGGAAACGTGCGCGAATGGGTGCTCGACCGCTACGACCCGGACTACTATCGCGAGTGCCCGGCCGAGAATCCCCAGGGGCCAGAGCAGGGACGCTTCCGTGTGATCCGGGGCGGCGGCTGGTACTCGGGGGCGTTCTGCAACCACATCGACCGCCGCAACGGCCTGCCGTCCAATTTCGGCGACTTCAACGTGGGCTTCCGGTGCGCGAAGGACGTGGAGACCGCGGCAGACTAGCCGGTACCGCCCAGCCGCGTCAGGAATCCAGCACCTCGCGCACCTTGCGCGCCAGGGTCTCCTTGGTGAAGGGCTTCTGGAGGAAATGGGTGCCGTCGTCCAGCACGCCGCGGTGCGCAATCACGTTCTCGGTATAGCCGGACATGTAGATGACCTTGAGATCCGGCATGTGAGCGCGCAGCTCGTCGAAGCAGGTCTTGCCGCTCATGCGCGGCAGGACCACGTCGGTGAGCAGCAGGTCCATCTCGGCGCCCTCCGCCCCGCCAAGACGGATCGCCTCGTCCGGGTGCGCCGCCTCGAGAACGGTGTACCCCAGGCGGGCGAGTATCCGGCGGGTGATGCGCCGCACCTCCTGTTCGTCCTCCAGCAACAGTATCGTCTCGCTGCCGGCGGGGGCCGTTCTTTCCCTCTTCGCGGCGGAGGCGCCCGCGGGCGTCTCGCTGGACGGCAACAGGATCTTGATCGTCGTCCCCCTGCCCAGCTCGGAGTACAACTCGATCGAGCCGCCGTGCTGCTTGACGATGCCGTAGACCGTGGAGAGCCCGAGACCCGTGCCCTGTCCTGTATCCTTGGTCGTGAAGAAGGGCTCGAAGACCAGCTTCTGGGTCTGCTCGTCCATGCCCTGGCCCGAGTCGCTGACCGCCAGCATCACGTAGCTGCCGGGCCGCGTCTGCAGGTGGTTGCGGTGGTAGGTTTCGTCCAGCTCCACGTTCTGCGTCTCGATGGTCAGCTTGCCGCCCGTGGGCATGGCGTCCCGCGCGTTGACGGCCAGGTTGAACAGGATCTGTTCGATCTGTCCGGGATCGAAGTTGGTGGGTTTCAGGTCGCGATCGGGCATCACGAGCAGGTCGATGTCCTCGCCGATCAGCCGGCGCAGCATGATCTCGGCCCTGGCCACGGCCTCGTTGATGTCGATGTCGCGGGGATCGATGATCTGCTTGCGGCTGAACGAGAGCAGCTGGCTGGTCAGGTCGGCCGCCCTGCGGGCCGCGCGTCCGATATCGGCGATGTCCCGACGCGCCGGATCCGACAGGGACACGGATTCGAGCAGCATGTCGCCGTTGTTGATGATCACCGTCAGCAGGTTGTTGAAGTCGTGCGCGATGCCGCCCGCCAGGCGGCCGATGGCCTCCATCTTCTGCGACTGCAGGAGCTGCTCGCGGAGAACCTCGCGTTCCCGCTCGGCCTCCCGTCGGTCCGTGATGTCCTCGCCCGAGCTCAACGTCCCGATGATCCTGCCCGCCGCGTCGCGCAGGTAGGTGTTGCGCCAGGCGATCAGCCGCATCCCGCCCGCGCGCGTCTGGACGTGGTTCTCGAACGCCTCGAGCGCCTCCAGTTCGCCGTTCATGATGCGCGAGAAGACCGTCTTCACTTCGGCGCGGCTTGCCGCGGGTATGCAGCACTCGAACCAGTTGCGGCCCAGCAGCTCATCCTCGCGGCAACCCAGGAGCGAGAGGGCTTTCCGGTTGGCGAGGGTCACCTCGCCCTCGCGATCCAGGGCCACGAGCATCACCGACGCGATGTCGAGGTACTGCTGCACCCTGTCCCTCTCCGCGCGCAGGGTGTCCTCGGCCCGGCGCAGTTCCGAGATGTCGACGAAGGTGATGATGACCTCGGCGGGTTTCCGGCCGTCCCCCTCGAAGACCGGCTCCGTGTTGACCAGCAACCAGCGGGTTCCGGCGGGGTCGTCGGCGAACAGGCCGCGGACCTGGTTGCGCAGGGGCTTGCCGGTCCGCAGGGTGATCATGGAAGGATGATCCTCGCCGGGCACGGGCGTGCCGTCCGCCAGGCTCATCCGCCACGCGGGATCGGTGCTTGACATCGCGACGGGATCGCCGGCGAGCGGCGGCAGGATCTCGGCGGCCATGCGGTTGGCGTACACGATCTCGCCGTCGGCCCTCTGAACGATTATCCCGGCCTGGACGGCGTCGAACATCCGGCGATAGCGGCTCTCATCCATCATTCCGATCACCGTTCCGGCGTCATTCGAGTGGGCGAGCTGCTGCCTGTCCAGGTGCAAGCCGCGGGTCGCGGGGCAGGTCGAGTGGAAACGCGAGCCGCGGGTCTGGACCGTCATCCAGTCTGCGCGATAATCATCTGGTTTACAAGTGGGTATCCCTGTGCGGATGATGGACTCCGGAGGTCCGCGATGTTCCGCGACCGTTGCTCTAAGATTCTCGCATACGCCATTCTACCGCTGTCGAGCCTGCTCAGCTACGGCCTGCTCGATCGCCGGATCGCGTATCTCTGCGCGGAGATCCCCGACTCCGTGATCGACGTGCTCGGTCCCATCACGGATTTCGGCAGGTCGCAGGGGTATCTGATAGGCGGCGCGCTGGCGGCGCTGGTCTTTCGCTTCGTTCTCAAGCAGCCCCGGTTGCTGACGGCCGCCGTGCTCCTGGTCTCGTCCGTCGCCCTGTCGGGGATCGCCACCAACGTCCTGAAGCTCCTGGTCGGGCGCAGCCGCCCCTACAACCTGCTGCGCCACGACGAGTACGGCTTCGTGCCTTTCAAGATCGACTACGCCTACAATGCGTTCCCGTCGGGCCACACGGCCACGGTCGTCGCCGTCGCGCTCAGCCTCTCGTTCGCCTTTCCCCGCTGGCGCATCCCCCTGTTCAGCGTCGGCGCGGTCGTGGCGTCGACGCGCATCCTCATGAACCACCACTTCCTGAGCGACGTGATCATGGGCATGGTGCTGGCGATCGCGATCACCTCGACGATGGCACGCTGGACGTCGTGCCGGACCTGGGGACTGGCCGGGATGATCACGGATCTCGACGAGTGGCCCGCCCGGTCCCTGCCGGGCTACCGGTCCGCGCGCGGTCCGGACTCTCGAGGACGGGGACGGCTCACCCGGCGCCCGGACCGTAGACCTGCCGCGGACAGAGCTGCTCGGGGAACCGGTCAAGCAGCCGGCAGCGCACCAGATAGCAGAGGTGGCAGTCGCTGACGTAGTCCTCGCCCTCCGGCAGGCCGTACCGCTCGGCCAGCGCGGCCGGGCCTCCCTGCAGCAACGGTCCCACGATGGGGTGGGCCGACGGGTCGTAGGCGGCCATCACCTCCGCCAGGGGCGTCCGCCAGATGTTGCCTATGGACACGCCCTGACAGACGAAGACGTTGCCGAAGGGATCGAGGTGCACGCGCGACGGGCTGGCCAGTTCCTCGCCCGTGCACTCGGTGAAGCAGGAGAAAGGCCGCCGCGGCAGGCCCGCGGCGAGCTTCTCCACAGCGCGGCCCTTGAGCAGGACGTCCCCGCCGACGACGGGCTCGCCCTTCGTCTGTCCCGGCCATGCGAGGGCCGCCGGAGCCTCGATGCAGATGCTGTCGGCGGCCAGGCCCAGGTTCCGCGCCGCCTCCCTCGCCCGGCGGGCGGGGCTCCGCCCGGGGTCCTCGCAGTGGAAGGCGTCGTCGGAGACCGAGAGCGAATCCAGCCCGGCCTCGCGCAGCGGCGCCAGCCACAGCTCGGCGTCGCGCACCGTGGTCGCCCAGTAGCAATTCGTCACGAGATGACAGGACAGGCCGCGACTCTTGCCCAGGCGCACGGACGCCTCGAGCAGCGGATAGTAGAGGAAGGGTTCGCCGCCCTCGAAGAACAGCTCCTCCACGCCCGCGCCGTCGGCCTGGGCGATGGCCGTCTCCACCTGCTCCAGCGTGAAGGTGCCCTCGGCGGAGGGGCCGCAGTACAGGAAGCAATGATCGCATTCGTAGAGGCAGGTGTAGGTCAGCAGGACGTGCAGGCCCTTCAGATCGCCCACGGCGCATGCCCCCGGATCATTGATAGACGGTCTTTACCGTTCCCCAGCTCGCCTTCTCCGTGGGAACGACCGTGAACGTGTGGGGGGACGGGCCGATCCCGCTGCCGAAGCTCACCAACACCCCCCAACTGTATGTCTCCACCACCCAGGTCCCTCCGGTCACGTTGATCCCCGTGCTGCCGAAGCACGTGTTCACGTAGGTATGGAGCGTGATCCCCCAGGTGCCGTGGGAATAGACGAAGGGGAAGTCGGGCGTGAAGGTCTGGCTGTTGCAGGGCAGATCGTCCCGGCAGAGTTCGTCTTCGTCGGGAGGGTCCAGACAGATCACCGGCCTGGCCGTTTCGGGAGCGTAGCTGCACGGATCGCCCCCGACGTAGCTCCACGCGATCTGAAAGGGATTGGGATCGGGATTCGTGATGATCTCGCCGTTCGCGGGCGACATGATCTCGGCCACCGGCGGGAAGTCATCCGCCTGGAAGGCCGTGAAGGTGATCTCCGCTACGGCTTCGAGCGGCAGGCCCTGGTCGAAGACCACCGTCCAGGGCGCCGACATCGCCGACTGGGCCGCGGCCAGGCCGATGCCCCAGTAGAGGGCGGCGAATTCCTCGTTCTCCTGGGCACTGAACCCGTCGCCCGACCAGGCCAGCTCGAAGGTCCTGTCGGGTGTCGTGAGATGGCAGGTGGTAGCGCCGACCTTGTTCGCGGCGAAGAAGAGCACGTATTCGTAGGCGCTTTCCGGCGACGGGCGGTAGCGCCCCGCGCCCATCTCCAGTTCGTTTCCGCCGGCACCCGCAGGCGACGGGCAGAAGGCCGCGATGGCGATCAAGACCCGCGATAGCATAGTGAGTCCCTGCTTCATCGGATGATCCCTCCTGTGGTGCCGGGCGACGGTATGCGAACGGAGTCGAACTAGGTCCGATGCGATCGGATAAGAACGCCCCCCTGCGCCCGGTCGGCCACACGACACTAGCATCACCGGTTGCGAGCGGTCAACCGCGTCGCCGGGCCGGTCCTCGGTCGCTGCGGGAATCGCGTCGTGGCTCCCATACGACGGCGCCCGGCTCGGGGGAGCCGGGCGCCGTCTCTCGTCCAATCCGGGCGTCGTCTAGCCGAGCTGGTCCGGCATCACGACCGCGCCGAACTTCTTCTTCAGCGCCTTCAGTCCCTTCTCCCACTCGGCGTAGACCTTGAACAGCTGCTTCGGCAGCTTCTCCTCCTTGCCGAAGGCCTCGCGCTGCAGGTCGATCCGCTTCAGGATCAGGTCCACGTAGATCGAGAACTGCTTGTCGTACAGATCCTTCGGGTACTTCTTGCCGATAGTCTCAGCGAAGGTCTCCTTGAGCTCCTCGTACCTGGGGATGAAGCCGATGGGCGTCTCGATCCCCTCGTAGTCGCCGTGAGCGAAGCGGGCCAGCCAGGTCAGCCAGGCCTTCACGTCGCGCTTCTCGCCCAGCAGCTTGGCGCCCTCGCCGCCGCGGGCCCTATGGGTCAGGAAGTAGTTCAGGCCGGCGAGGACCGGACGGCCCTTCTTGCTGTACTTGTCGCTGCCGAAGAACTTGAACTGGACGCGCATGTAGTCGGCCAGTGCGCCGGGGATGAAGGGGGCGTTGGCCCAGGGCTGCCGCTTCACGCCGCTGGCGCCCACCTCGGTCGCCGTGGCGGCCGAGACGATCGAGGCGCCGATCACCACGCCGTGATCCGAGTTCTTGCCGACCCAGACGGGAGGCATGGTGTCGGCGTCGCGGCCGGAGTAGGTAACGACCTTGACCGGCGCACCCTTGGGGGACTCGCCCACCTCGGGACTGTAGTTGCCGATGGCCTTGCCGCGCAGCGTGCAGCGCGCGTTCGGGTGGGAGATGGGGATCTCCTTGCCGTTCTTGTCGGTCTTGCCCTCGAACCACTCGCCCTGGAAGTTCACGCCCTTCTTGGGGTGTTTCTCGCCGTTTCCCATCCAGTGGGGCACGCCCTTGTCGTCGATCAGGACGTTGGACCAGATGACCTCGGTCCCCTTCTCGCGCAGGCACTTCATCAGGTAGGGATCGCCCTCGCGGTTCACGTCGGCGACGATGCCGAAGATGCCCTGCTCGGGGTTGATGGCGCGCATCGTGCCCCGGCCGTCGATCCACATCTGGGCCAGGTCGTCGCCGATGAACTCGGTGCCGGCCATGGCCGTGGTGGTCTTGCCGCAGCCGCTCGGGGCGGCGCCGGCGAACCAGGTGATCCGCCCGCTCTTCTCCTTCATGCCGGTGATGAACATGTGCTCGGAGAGCTCCTCGCCGCCCCCGTAGTATGTGGCCAGGTCCACGGCGAAGCGGTGGTTGCCCTTCTTGAGCAGCAGCGTGTTGCCGGCGTAGGTGCAGAAGGTGCTGAAGGTGGTCAGCCAACTGCGGTCCATGAAGACGCGGGCGTTGGGCAGATCCTCGGGTCGGTTCTGGCCCTCGCTGTGCACGTTGGTCAGCAGGTAGCCGGCCTTCTTGACCTGCGCGTCGAAGCGGTCGTAGCAGTGCCGGTAGAGCATGTCGCCGGAGTGCATGACGTAGGTCGAGGAGGTGATCTCCAGGGCGGGCAGCGCCATCTTGGCGCCGGCCGGGCCGCGGCTGAAGAAGCCGACGAACATGGTCTTGCCCTTCATGATGCCCGTCATGTGGGTCTTGACGTATGCCAGGGCATCCGCGCGGGACATCTTGTTGCCCAGGACGCTGACCGGCTCGCCCTCGTTGATGATGTAGTAGGTACGGTCGACGATGCGGCCCTGCTCCTCGGGCAGATCGTAGTGGATCGTGTGATCCTTCATGGCGAGGGGCTTCTCCTCGCCCTTCGCCAGGCTCATCTCCCGGACAGCCGCCATGTCCTTGGGCGACCCGGTGGTGATGAAGACCTTGTCCGGTTGGCACATCGCGATGGCGTTGGCGATCTTCAGGAGGGCCTCTTTGTTCTTGATCTTCTCGAGCCTCGCCAGGTGCTTCTTGTCGAGCTTCTCCTTGAACAGCCTTCTCGCCTCGTCGATCGACTGGATGCCGCCCACGTGCGCGAGGATGTCGACACCCTTCTTCAGCTTCAGCATCGCTGCCTCCTTAGACCTCTAAACCCATCCCCGCGGCCCGGCCGGACACGCCACGCTTCACCGAGCGGGGCCGGGCGGCGGAAACCTAATCGAAGACCGGAAATCAGGAAGCCAACGATAACAGCCGGGAGGCCGGGTCTCAAATCGATTCTGCGGTTTTCAGCCCACCTCCACCATCTCGATCTCGAAGCCGAGGGTCAGGCCGGCCAGCGGATGGTTGCCGTCGAGGGTCACCGCGTCGCCTTCGAGCGCGACCACCGAGACCATGTAGGTCTCGCCCTCGGGCGACTGAACCTGCAGGGGCATCCCGACCTCCAGCTCGATGTCCTCGGGGATCTGGGAGCGTTCGATGGGCTGCACCATGCTCTCGTCGCGCTCGCCGAAGGCCTTGTCCGGCCCGAGGGTGATCTCCTTGGTGTCGCCGGGCGCCATGCCGATGGCGGACTCCTCGAACCCCTCGATGGTCCTGCCCTCGCCGATCGTGAATTCCAGGGGGTTCCGTTCGCGGGAGGAGTCGAAAACCGTACCGTCCTCGTACCTGCCCGTGTAGTGGATCTTGACCGTGCTGCCGTTTTCCGCTCTCGCCATCGTTAGCTCCTTGATTGTGGCTGGCCGTCACGGGAGCCAACATAATAATCGAACAGCTCGTTGCACGGAATTTATCGGAGAATCGCCGCGTGTCGTCGGTGAGGGCCCGATGCGATCAACATCATCGGTGCAGCAAGGCTCAAGACTCCCCCCGAGCGGCCGATCTTGAAAAGGGTAGGTCCCTGACGGCTCCGGAGGTGTCCCGTGCTGCTGCAAAGACGATGGCCGGCTTGCGTCGCGCTCGCGATTATCGTTTCCCTCGCCCTCGTTTCCTGCTCGGGAAGCGGCGGTGGCGACGACGGGGGAAGCACGACCGGGCCGGGCGACGTCACGCCGCCCAGCGTGGTCTCGGTCAGCCCCGCGGCTGGAGCTGCCGACGTGGACGTCGGTACGACCCTCGTGGTGACCTTCTCGGAAGCGATCGACGCGTCCTCGGTCGGCGCCAATACGATCCAGCTGGCGCTCGGCGCGGCCAAGGACGCACCGGTCGCGGGAACGCCGGCGGTCGACAACGACCACCTCGTGTTCAGCCCGGACGCGGATCTGGCGCCGTCGGTGACCTACCTGGCGGAGATCGGCGTCGACGTCACGGACATCGCCGGGAACCACCTGGCGGATGCCTACGCGTGGACCTTCATGACGGCGGCCCCTCCCCAGGCGCCGCTCGACGTGCCGCTGGCCCAGGGCAACGCCTGGCTCTACCACGGGGAATCGTCCGCCTCGGTGTGGTCGCAGTACGGATACTCGTCGTCCAGCTCCGAGGAGCTGCGGGTGCTCTTCGTCGAGGGTCCCGTCTCCCACGCCGATCGCGACGGCTGGCTCGTGCGCAGCTACACGCTCGACCAGACCATGACCACGGAAATCGCCCTGCGGTCGGAGTTCTTCTACCTGTGCGGCGACGCGGACGGTCTGTACCGGGCGGAGCCGGACGATGGCGCCTGGCTGAACGTGATCCTCTTCACCTATCCCACGTTCGACGACAGCGCGTTCCTGCTGGCCGACGGGCCGGCCCATTCCGACGGCACCACGTTGTCGGCGAGTTCGATCCAGGTGCCCGCGGGCGCCTTCGAGACGCTGCGCATCGAGCACGCGTATTCGAGCACCGGGCCCTACGCGCCCGAGGACATCTTCGAGACGCGGCGCGAGCACTACGCCGACGGCGTGGGCCTCGTGCACGCGAGCTGGGACTACAGCTTCGACGACAGCGACCCGTCGGGCATCGACATCACCGCCCAGGGCTACGCCGAACTCCTCGACGTCCCGGGCGGTCCTGCGCTGCCGTATCTTGCCGCCGAGCAGGAGCCCAACGACGACCACGGCCCGACCGCGGCCCAGTCCCTGGGTCCCTTCGCCGTCGTCTCGGGGACCGTCCACCACGACGACCCGGGCGCCGTGATCGACGACGCCGACGTCTACTGCCAGCTCGCCGAATGCGTCCTGCCCGACGTCAACGGCGTCGCGAAGCTGGAGGACTGGTACCTCGTCGACGTGGCCCAGGCGGGGCAGTATCGCCTCGACCTCGTGTTCGAGCTCTACGACAGCGCCCACCAGGTCTGGAACGACCTGGACCTGTACGTCTTCCAGGATCTCGGGGACGGCACCGTGGCCTACGCCATCCGCGCCGACGACGAGGCGGGCAACCCCGAGTGGGTCGTCTTCACCTGGATGCCGGCGGGACGCTACTACGTGGCCGTACAGGCCTGGGACACGCCGGCCGGCGCCGTCCCCTACGCCCTGTCCATGAGCGAGCAGGCGGTGCCCGTGAAGCTCGGCAGAGCGGCGGGGGCGCGAGGCTCGGCCTCGTCGGGGAAGTGAGGTGCCGGCCGGGAGACGCACGGTTCCCGCCGACATGAAGAATGTTCCCTGCCCCGACGTCCGCGGGGCGGGGACTACCGCTCGAACACCCTCTTGATCCCGCCCCAGCTCATCTCGTCCGCCGACACGGGCGAGTGCGAGTAGATCTTCACGTAATCGACGTGCGTCAGGACGCCCGCCTGCGAACCCTCCAGGGTGAGGTAGCCGCCGCCGAAGAGCGTCGCCTCGGTCGCCTCGAGCAGGGGCGAGAGCGCTTCCTCGGTCGGGCCGACCTCGAGCGTGAGGTGCGCGCCCTCCTTGGTCAGGACCCAGACGTTCCAGACGCCGATCCCGAAGGCGTATTCCGTGCCGTCCAGGCCGGTCGGCACGCCGTCGAGGTACATGCGCAGGGACACCGAACCGTATCCTCCCCCGACGCCGTTGCCGTTGAGAAAGAGACCCAGGACGCGGGTGGGCGGAAAGACGCCCGCGTCCTCCGAGAGCAACACCTTGGTCCAGCCGCAGGTCTCGGCCTTGTCGAGGCGGACGACGATCCGGTAGTCGTCGGGCAGTTCCAGGCCGTACTGCACGTCGGTGGGGGCGGGCGAATCGTATCCGCACCCGCACTGCGACTTGAAGGTCAGCTGGTCGCCGCCGACGGACACGTAGCCGCAGGGATCGCCCGGCACGACCCATCCGGTCCAGTCGTCGCCCAGGTCTCCCCGGTCGAATTCATCGTAGACGTTCAGGTACCACTCCTGGGACCAGCCGCAGGTTGCCATTGCGAGGACGCAGATCATGATCAAGGTGCAGGTTTTCATTGTGACCCCCCAGGGACGACTGGAAATCTTTCCCGCCACACGTGCGGGCTCGGTTTATTACCATACCACAAATGAGAGATCCATGTCACCCCCCCCCTGCCGGCGACCCGCATCGATTGACCATCGCGCCGAGAAGTGAGATCGTGGGGAATGCCATCGTTGATCTCGCGCGGATCGAACGGACACCCGGGAAGGCTGCGGATCACATGCCGAAGACCGCCTACCTCATCGACACCATGGCCTACGTGTTCCGGAGCTACTACGGCATGCGCAGCATGTCGGCCCCGGACGGCACGCCCATCAACGCCGTCTTCGGCCTGGGCATGACGCTGCAGAAGCTGCTGCGCGACCACCGGCCAGAGCTGGCGGCCTGCTGCTTCGACGCGGGGGCCAGGACCTTCCGCAACGACCTGTTCCCCGCCTACAAGGCGAATCGCAGCAAACCTCCCGAGGATCTGATCCCCCAGTTCGACCTATGCCGCGAACTCGTCGCGCGCATGGGCTTCGCCGTCGCCATCACGCCGGGCTACGAGGCCGACGACCTGATCGCGACACTGTCGACACGCCTGCGCAGCCGGGGGTACGAGGTGGTCATCGTCACCGGCGACAAGGATCTGGCCCAGCTGCTGGAGCCCGGCGTGAGCATCTACAACCTGGCGAAGAACGACTGGTGGAACGCGGAGCGGATGCCCGGCAAGCTGGGCGTACGCGCCGACCAGGTGGCCGACCTGCTGGCGTTGACCGGGGACGTGGCGGACAACATACCCGGCGTGCGCGGCGTGGGGCCCAAGGCGGCCACGGCGCTGCTGTCCGAGTTCGGCGATCTCGGCGCCATCTTCGACGATCTCGATCGGGTGGAGACATTGCCGGTGCGCGGCGCAAAAGGCCTGCGCAGGAAGCTCGAGGTAGGACGCGAAGAGGCGCTGCTCAGCCGGCGGCTCGTGCAACTCGACCTCGACGCGCCCTGCGACCTGGTCCTCGACGACCTGCGATACCGCGGCGCGGTGTCCGCCGAGCTCGACACCTTCGCCGAGACCTGGGGCCTGCACCGAGTGGCCGACAAGACGCCGCGGATCGGAAGCGCCTGACCGCCGTCCGATCTACCGGTAGCCTTTGATGTCATCGTCGCGTGTACGTTGCGGTTACAATCACGGGCGACGCATCAACGAAGGTGAATCCACATGCGCATCTGCCTGCTGACCACCCAGGATCTCGACACCGAACCGTTCCCCAAAGACGACTGGCCCTGCGATCCGCGACCCTTCCTGCCGGACGACACCTGGCACGTGGCGACACTGAAGAAGAAGACCTCCGTCATGCAGGTCACGCGGCTGGTGCGGGACGGCTTCGACCTCTTCTTCAACCTGTGCGACGGGGCGGCCGACCAGGACGTACCGGGCATCAAGGTCGTCCGGGTCCTGGAGGAATATGGCGTCCCTTTCACGGGCGCCACCTCGGAGTTCTACGAGCCGTCGCGGGAGGACATGAAGCGGGCGTGCCGCGACCTGGGCCTCGACACGCCCTCCTACGTGCTCGCCCGCAGCGAGGCGGACGTGGCGCGCGCCGCCGCCGCGCTCCGCTTCCCCCTGTTCGTCAAGCACTACAGCAGCTACGCGAGCGTCGATCTGAGCCGCCACTCCCGCGTCCGGGGCCCCGCGGGCCTGCGGCGGCAGACCCGCAAGATGCTGACCCGCCACGGCGCCGCCCTGATCGAGGAGTTCATCGACGGGGTCGAATGCACGGTCCTCGTCGCCGAGAACCCCGACGACCCCCTGCACCCCAGGACCTACACCCCCATCCAGTACCGCTTCCCCGCGGGGGAGAGCTTCAAGCACGCCAAGCTGAAGTGGGTGGACTACGACAAGCTCTCCTCGTTCCCGGTCGCCGACCCGGCGCTGGCGGCGAGGCTCAGGGAGGCTTCGGCGCGCTTCTTCGTGGCGCTCGGCGGCGCCAGCTTCGGCCGCTGCGACTTCCGCGTGGACCGCGCCGGCACGCCGTACATGCTGGAGATCAATCCCAACTGCGGCGTCTACTACCCGCCGACCGATCCGGGCAGCGCCGACATATGTCTCGCCCACGACCCGGAGGGTCACGCGGGTTTCACGCGCCGGCTGGTGACCGCCGCGATGCGCCGGCACAAGTTGCGGACAAGATCGGCGGACAAGACGGGCGCTACGGGGGATCGAGCCGCCCAGGGTCCGGATCGACCGGCGTGACCGTCAGCGGAACATGGCCTTGACCGCGCCCCAGCTCGCCGCGTCCGCCTCCACCGGAAGCCGGGTGAGCACGAGGGTGTTCGTCTCCACCACGACGCCGAGGAGCGCCTCCCACTCCGGCGGGCAATCGTTCTCCCCGCAATCCATCCAGGCATAGGGGATCGATTCCTCCAGCATGTCCACCGGGCCTAGGCCCGGTACGTAGTGGACGTGGCCGACGGTCTCGCCGCGAACGGATCCGATCACGCCGCCGTACTCGTCCGTCGCGACCTGGATGCCGAAATCGATCAGGTAGTCCATCTTGAGCGCATCATCGAACGAGCCGGCCGGGGTCGCGACGGTGGCGTCGATCGCGGCCACCGTGCCGTGCAGGTAGATGTCGTCCGCCAGCTCCGGGACGAGCTGCATCGAGAACGTGGCGCCGACTGTGAGGTCGTCCTCCATGTACAGCCAGGTGCGATGGGGCCACTCGTCCTGCCACATCTCGATGTCGTCCGCGGTCTTCATGAAGTAGCCGCCGTGCAGGAACAGGGGCCACCACGCTGACCGTGACGCGCCGCCGTATCGCCTCTCGATCTCCTCGCGCAGATCCGGGCGCGCCCTCCAGATCCTCAACAACAGCGGCGGCAGGGCGGGCGGAGCGTTTCGTCCGGGCCGCGGCACGGAAGCGTGCTCCGCGAGCAGGACCTGGGCCTCCCCCCCGGGCGTCATGGCCGTCCCCGCTAGTTGCAGGTGCGCCGGCGACGTGAAATCGATGTCGCCGTCGTGGTCGAAGACATGGAACCGATACTCCCACCGCATGCCGTCCTCGTCGGGCCACAGTGAATCCATGGTCGGCTGGCCGAATGACGCCGCGGCCGCCATCAGGATCGCGGCGGCGGCGAGCGCCCTCGATAACCTCATGAGAAACCCCCCTCGTGAATCATCGACGCAGGTAGAACCGTCCGGTTATCATAGCATATCGGGAGGTTGGTGGACGTCGATTCTCCGCGGGTGTGTTTACACCCTCGGGCTTCACCCGCGCTCTGCGAGAATCCGGCTGACGGGCAGGAAAAGGGAAACGAGCAACCTTCAGCCGGCACTCGCGTATCGAGCCGAGCGCGATCCGCGATTTTCAGGGCAACGACAGGAACGTGACGGTGAAGGCTCTCTCGTACTCGAGCATGCCGGGAAGCGGTTTCCTGGGCGGCCTGACGTACGGACACTGGCTGGAAGAAGATCTGGCCCTGACGATCACTGTCGGGGCGATGGCTCTGGAAGCCGAAACCCGCGTGACCGTCTCCGGCACCTCGGCCCATGCCGCCGCGGTCGGCTCGTTCCTGCTGGGTCTCAGGCATTATTTCTCCTCATCAACCGGCAGATCGCCCGTCAGGCCGTATCTCGGTGGCGGTGTGGGCATCTATCGCGGGAGTCAGGATGACGTGATATCGGGAACGACGGTCCTGGCGACCTCCCGGCAGGAAACCGCTTTCGGTGGCCGACTCGCTGTCGGGAGCGACTTCCTCCTGAGCCGCCACTTCTTGACGGGGCTCGCGGCCGGCTACAACCTCATGACCGATTTCGAGGCGCCGATCGGCGGGAGCCGGAATTACGGCGGTCCGGAAATGAGCCTTGATCTCAGCTACCTGTTCGGAAGCGGCGCTGCGGACGAATAGAACGACTGGTTGCAGACAAACAGCTGCGGACATGATATCGTCCCGGCGCGTGGAGTGGGCTCGATGATGATCGGATGATCGTCACCGGACATCGAGAGAGGGAGTTGCGATATGACCCGGGCGCCCAGCCACACCTCCAGGAGCACCGTCAAGAGCATCTGGCAGGAATACCGCATCTATGACGACCGCGTCGAGTTCGACACGCATTTCGGGATGATGACCGTTCCGTTCGCCCATATCAAGCGCATCGACGTGTCCGAGTCCGAGGTCGAAGGGCTCCTCAAGGGCGACCTGCACCTGAAGGGGTTCCGGCCCGCGCTGAAGCTGGACTGGGCCAACTTCCTGGAACACGTCGTGCTCGACAAGAACAAGGGTCACATCCGACGCGTGCTCTTCACGCCGGAGGACCCCGAGACGTTCAAGGCGGCGCTCGACGCGGCGCTGGCGCTGTATCGGGAGCGGTAGTCGCCCCGTGTTCCCTGAATATGCCGCCCCCAACGAATTCCGATGAGCAGTGGCTCCTGTCGATCACCCGCTCAAGACGATCCGGTAGCGGGTCCGTCCGCTCCTCAGCCGCTCCAGGGCCTCGTTCACCTGATCAAAACGGTACGTCTCGATAACGGGCTCGATGTGGTGCCGGGCCGCGAACTCGAGCATCCGGGCGATGGTCGCCGGACTGCCGACCGGTGAGCCGGACACGGAGCGCTGCCCCACGATCAGGGGAAATACGCCGAGATCCAGCGGCTCGAGCGTCGCGCCGACGAAATGCAGGCGGCCCCGGGGACGCAGGGCCGCGACGTACGCGTTCCAGTCCAGCTTGACGTTGACTGTGGAGAGAACCAGGTCGAACCGGCCTGCCGACGCGCTTATCGCCTCCGCGTCGCGCGAGTCGACGGCATGATGGGCTCCCATCTCCAGGGCCTCCTCCCGCTTGGCGTCGGTCGAGGTGAAGGCCGTCACCTCGCAACCCCAGGCGCGCAGGAATTGGAGGGCCATGTGCCCCAGACCGCCGATCCCGATGACCCCGACCCTGGCGGTCGGCTTAACGTCGAACTGGATCAGGGGGTTGAAGACCGTGATCCCGCCGCAGAAGAGCGGCCCGGCGCTCCGGGCGTCGAGGCCCTCCGGCAGCGCGACCACGCTGGCGGCATGGGCGCGCACCCGCTCCGCGAAGCCACCGTGACGGCCGACGATCGTCCCCTGGGCCGCCGCACACATGTTGTGGTCGCCAGCGAGACAGGACGGGCAGGTCAGGCAATAGCCCGCATGCCAACCCAGTCCGACCCGGTCGCCGACGCGGACGCCGGTCGCCTCGTCTCCCGCCTTCGCGACGGTGCCGATCACCTCGTGACCCGGCACCAACGGGAACCGGGTCATCCCCCATTCGTTGTCGAGCATGCTCAGGTCGCTATGGCAGATGCCACAGTGTTCGACATCTATCTCCACCTCGTGTCGTCCCAGCGGTCCCGGATCGTATTCGTAAGGTTTCAGTTCGCCGCCGACCTCGGATGCCGCGTATGCCTTGATCACGCCGTTGCCTCCCTGTGTGATTGGCTTGTCTCGTCGATCGCACAATATCGCTGCATCTGGGAGGAACGGGTATACCTTGTCCCGTATCGGCCGGCGCGGAACACCCGGGAAACGGAGGCCGAGGCCCCTCGGTCGAGTTTCCCGCCGTGACCGCTTGCGGATCGGCGGCCCGGTGATACAATCTGCCCGCATTCCTCACCCCCAGCCGGGTGGTAACCATGAAGAAGCTGCTGAAGATCCTCGGCTGGACCGCCGGCTCGCTCGTGGCGCTGGTGATCCTGCTCGCCGTCGGCCTGCGGCTGTTTTTGCCCATGGAAAAGCTGCGGGATCTGGCTGTCGCGCGCGCCTCGGCCGCCCTGGGACGCGAGGTGACGGTCGAGGACGTGCGGGTGTCGCTGCGCGGCGGGCTCGGGATCCAGCTGACCGGCGTGAGCATCGGCAATCCCGCCGGTTTTCCCGAGGGACGCCTGCTGACGGCAGGGAACATGGATCTCAAGCTGCGGCTGCGGCCCTTGTTCTCGCGACAGGTGCACGCCGACAGGCTCGTGATCAACGCCCCGAACATCTCCCTGGTCAAGCTCGGCGACGGGCGGGACAACTTCACCTTCGCGCCGGCGGAATCCGGCGGCCCGGCGGCCGGCAGCGCCTCCCCCGGGAACACCGGTGCAACTCTCGACCTCGAACGGTTCGAATGCAACGGCGGAGCCTTGAGTTTCCGGGACGAGGCGGCCGGCACAGGATTTGCGCTCACCGGGCTGCGCCTGGACTGGTCCGTGACCGACGCCGGCGGCGGGCAGCTCGACTCCCGCGGCGGAACGAGCGCCGACAGCCTGATAATCACCGGGGAGCGGCCGCTCGCGATCGGACCGTTGACCCTGAACCACACGGCGCGCATCGATACGGGGCGCAAGCGGCTCATCCTGGCCAGGAGCGGGTTGGCCGTGGCCGGCCTGGATTTCGCAGTCACCGCCGAGATCGATTACGATCCGGGAGCCCCGGTCACCCGGGCCGAGATCGACGGCGGAGCCCTCGACCTTGCCGCCGTCCTGGCCCTGGCGCCCGCGGACAAGGCGGCGGCGCTGGACGGTGTCAAGGCGAACGGGATTCTCGATCTGCGGATGACCATCGCCTTCGACCAGGCGCTGGACGATCCCCTGAGCGCCGCAGGATCGCTCGAGCTCAGCGGCGGCCGACTGGAGTTGCCGGACATCCCCGAACCCATCACCGAACTGGCCGCCGCGGTCGCCTTCGACCTCGACACCCTGCACGTGACGACCTGCAAGGCGAGAACATCCGGGGCGGATCTTGCGTTCGCCGGGAAGGTGACGGGCCTGAGGCAGCCGGCCGAGGCGAAGATCGAGGGCACCGTCAAGGTGGTCGCCGACCTGGCCGGCCTGCAGGTCTATCTGCCCGCCGAGCGCAAAGCGACGCTGGCCGGCAGGGCCACCGGGTCGGTCACGCTGGCCGGCCGCCTGGACAGCCCGCGCGATCTGCCGGCCGGCGGCGAGATCACCGTCACCGATCTCAGCTACCGCGACGCCAACATCTTCGAGCCCGTGACAGACCTGGACGCCACCGTGACTTTCGGGCCCCGCGACGTGACCATCAAGAGCTGCCGGGTGCGGCTGCAGCCCAGCAACTTCACACTGAGCGGCGTGGTGCGGGGGCTCGTGCCCGCGCTGACGGCCGAAGCGGCCGCCAGACCGCATCTGGATTTCAGCCTGGACGCGCCGCTCCTCGACGTCGACAACCTGTTCCCCGCCGCCTGCCCCGGCGCCGCCCCCCGGGGAACGGCGGCCGAGGCTTCGCGCGCCCCCGTGATCCGGGAGTTCCCCGACTTCACGGGTTCGGGCACGGTCGCCATCGCCAACCTGATCTACGGAGGGGTGAACTTCACCGGCATCACCGGCAAGGTGGCCATCGCCGACCGCACCGTGACGGTCAGCGAGGCGACCGGTGCGGTCTTCTCCGGACGCGTCACCGGCCAGACGGCGGTCGACCTGCAGGACATGAAGACCCCCGGATACCGGGGGAGTTTCGCCGCCCGTGGCGTCCAGGCCGATTCGCTGCTCAGCCGGTTCACCCCGCTGAAGGGCCACGTCTTCGGCGCCCTGGATTTCAGCGGATCTTACGCGGCGGCGGGCAAGGATCCCGCGGCCTTCCGGCGCTCGCTGACCCTGGACGCCCGGAGCGCCATGACCCAGGGCCGGCTGGTGACCTCGGGCGTGATCCAGCAGGGGTTGAACACCCTGGCCGTGAAGCTCGGACGCACTTTCGACAAGGAGGAGAAGCTGAAGGATATGGCCGGCACGGTGAAGGTGGCCGGCGAGCGCGTCCACTTCGACCGGTTCACCAGCGAGATGCCGGGCCTGGGCGCATTGACCATCGGCGGCAGCTACGGCTTCGCCGGCGATCTGGATTTCCGGGGCGACCTGCTGCTGACCGAGGAGAACTCGCGCAAGCTGCTGCGATCCACGACAGGCGGCCTGCCCGGTGCGCTCGGCAACATCCTGGGCAAGAAGGACCAGGCCGTGCCGCGCCTGAGGCTGCCGGTGAAGATCGGCGGCGCCTTCACCCGGCCCGATGTCGCTTTGGACTTTTCGGCCCTGGCCGAGACCGCCGGTCAGGAGGTCGTCGATGAACTGAAGGGAAAACTGGAGGGGCTGTTCAGGAAGTGAAGGGAGGGCGACATGAGATTCCCGTTCGCAGTCCTGTTTGTCATGCTGGCCATCGCGACGACCGCGTGCGTTCGGGGCGCTCCCTGCCCCGAAGCCACCGAGCAACTCGCATCGGCCTCGGATGTCACGAGCTGGCCCCCGGCCCCATACCGCTGGCGCGATATCGCCACCAATCCCTACGCCCAGTCCTATCAGGGCGCGTATCTCTACGACGACGCGGCCGTCGCGGTCACCTACACGCCGTGCGAATGCATCACCTTCGCCGGGCATCTCTCGGCGGTCGATCTCAAGCCCAACTTCGCCTACCAGATCAAGCTGGTGGGCAAGCCCACCGGGCTCTGGGGGGACGAGGGGGACGACGTCGCCAACGAGATGATCGGCTTCACCGGGCGCTGGTGGCACAAGCAGCCCGATGCGGGCAACAGCAACGATGCCGATTACATCGCCAACCACGACGATCCCGACTACATCTTCGAGGGCTATCTGCTACTGGACTTCTTCATCACGAACCCGGACGGTACGGCCGAGGTGGATTTCGCGGTCGACAGCAGCTTCCACGTCCTCTGGTGGGAACATCAACGCACGCCCGGCGCCTGCGACAGTCCCGTCAAGCGGCGTACGGTGATCGGCAGCGCGACCGACCCGGCTTACGATACCGACGTCGGCCCCACCGATGTCGGCGTCTATGCCGAGATCGAAAGGCTCTGCTACGGTGAGTCCACCCTGCCCCCGGGAGCATACGACTGCCGCCTGCTGCTGACCGAGGAGAGCTTCCACCAGAGCGGCGACGGCGACGGCTACTGGGCGTCGGCCATGTCCTTCGACCATCTCCGCTTCGAGGTGGTCGAGACCCTGGTGGACGTGCCGGGTCGCCCGGCCGCCGTCCGCCTGGGATCGATCCACCCCAATCCGTTCAATCCGCTCACGACCATCCGGTACGAGCTGACGCGACCGACCGTGGTGCATATCGACGTGCTGGATGCCGCGGGTGCGCTGGTGCGTCGCCTGATCGCCGGCGCGCGGATGCCGGCGGGCAGTCACGCCGTGGACTGGCGCGGCCGCCACGACAACGGCCGGCGTGTGGCGGCGGGGGTCTACCTGGTGCGGATGCGCGCGGACGGGATCGAGCAGACGAAGGCGGTGACCCTGCTCAAGTAGCCCGCGGACCACCTCGATGTTTTCCGGCAAATCGCAGAGTGGCCGCGCCTTCGCCATGAAGCGAATGCATCCGATGGACGTATGATAGCGGCACCGACAGCCGTCGGTCGGCCATCACACATCTATGTGCCAGTGGGCTTCGGCTTGGGGATGACGGGCTTGCCCCCGATTGCCCAATCCCCCTGCTTGACCTCTTCGATGACGACCCACGTCAAATCGCGCATTCCCTCGCCCTCGACCTCGATCATCGCTTCGGTGATCTTTTCGATGAGCTGTGTCTTCTGTTCCTTCGAGAACACTCCCTCTATGACCTTCACGGTGGTGAATGGCATGGTAGCGCCACCTCCCTCTTCCTGGTTGGGTTCACGTGACTTCGCTCGGACGGTTGTCCGGAGCGCCCGACCGGCCCGTATCCAGACAATTACAGTAGTCTTTTAATCGATCCCCGCCACCGACGCGCGTTCGGCGTCCCGAACGGCATCGCCGGGCCCGCGGACCGGACGTCTTCGAGAAACGGGCTGCTGGCTGATTCGGGGGCGAGGCGCAAAGATGCGGTTCCGTTGACAGCGTCCTGCAGGATGAAGTATACATGCAGCACGCATCAACCAATCCGCACGGAGCCGCAAAGCAATCGACCGCCAGCGCCTGCCGGAAAGGTCACTCTCGTGAAACGCGCACCCATCATCGTCACTCTGCTGGTGGCGTTGTCGCTGGCCGGCGGCGCCTGCCTCCTGTATGCGAAACGGCAGCGCGCGCCGGTCTCCCCGGGCGCGGCCGGGCTTGCCGTCGCGCACGCATATGCCGATTGGGAGGAATATGCCGGGGACGTCGAGCGGCGGGACGGGCGGCGGCACAAGGTCGTCTTCATCGGGGTCGACGGCGCCGCGTGGAACATCCTCGATCCCATGATCGAGGAGGGGCTCCTGCCGACGTTCGCGAAACTCAAGCGGGAAGGAAGCCATGGCGTGCTCCGCTCCGTGGACGCCTACGTCTCCCCGCCCGCCTGGGTGACGATGATGACGGGGTACCTGCCCGAGAGGACCGGCATCTACACGTTCGGCCACTGGGACCGTGAATCCAGGACGTTCCTGCCCCTGGAGGCCGTGGACACGCGGACTCCATCGGTCTGGGACATCTCATCCTTCGCCGGCAGGCGCACCGCTGTCATCAATGTGCCGATGACGTATCCGGTGCGCGACGTCGACGGGATCATGGTCTCCGGTCTGATGACGCCGACGAAGCTGCACGACCGGCAGCATTTCGATCTGACCTTCACGGACTCCGGAGGCATGCCGGATGACGTCGACCCGCCGGAATCGTACTCCCCGGCCATGTCGGCCGTGCTGGAGCACTCCGCGAATCGATTCGAGTTCTATCTTTGCGACACGACAAACGACGGGTCCGTCGGATACGACAAGGTCTACCTGAAGAAACGAAGGCTAGAGAGCGGCCGGCTGGAAGCAGGCGACGCAACGTCCTGCGCTTTCCGCGTCGGCGAGTTCTCGCCCTGGCTCAAGGTCAACCATCTCGCCCCCGATAGGTCCGAGAAGGGGTGGTGCAGGCTCGTCGTCATCCCCGGCGGCCGGTCCCGATCAGACTACGTGCTGAGGTTCTCGCACACGCTCTTCGCCGCCGGTGACACCGACGTCGCCTTCACCTACCCGGGCTCGCTTGCGGATTCCCTGCAGGAGAGATTCGGATATTACTTTCCCTCCTCGTGGCTCGACAAACCGATCATACCGGAGTTCACGGCGGATGCCACGAGGTACGCGTCGTACTTCTACGAATACGAGGATTGGGACCTTTTCCTGTACGTCTTCACCCAGACGGACAACATCCAGCACCTGGACGGCGTCACGCCCATCACGAGGCAAGTATACCAGATCATCGATCGTCATCTCGCCCGGCTGCTGGACCGGCTTCCGGAAGACTCGACCCTGATCATCGCCTCCGATCACGGCTTCAAGGAGTACTCGATCAGCATCGACCTGAACCGCCTCTTCCAGCAGCTCGGCTTGCTGTCCTACGCATCCGGCCCGGAAATCGACTTCGAGAAGACACTGGTGTTCCACAACCTGTGGTGCGTGTACTTCAACCGCGACCTCCTCGATCTCGAGGAACTGAACAGGAGGGGGATCGAAACGCCCGCGGGGATGTCCGCGGACGAGTCGCTGATACGGTACCTGCGCCGGGCGGGAAGGGGCATCAAGGCCGGCGCCCGGGGCACGCCCTACCCCATCGAGTTCTGCGATGTCGCGCCCGGCGCGATCGGGCACGCCCCCGACCTGATCGTCAAGGGAACCTACGGCGACTATCACGTCGAGTTCTGGAACCTGAAGAGGCCGCGCGACGCCGTCCTGCGCGCACTGGGACCCGACGAGAAGTGGAACCACACGCGAGAGGGAATCGTCATGGCGTACGGCAAAGGCGTCCGCCGGGGCGTGGAATTGCCGGAGATGGAAATAGCCGACATCACGCCGACGATGTTGTATCTCCTCGGCCTGCCGACCCCGGCCGACATGGACGGGAGGATAATGGCCGAGGCTTTCGAGAGCCGTGCGTTGGCCCGGCGCCCGCATTATGTGATCGAAGATCTGGGTGTGCTCTCGAGAGGCGAATCCGTGTCCGACGAGGAACGCGAGACCCTGGAGCGGAGCCTGCGAAGCCTGGGGTATATCCGGTAGCGGCTCGCGGGCGACCGGCCAATCGACCTTGGATCCGCTGGTCGGGGACGC
The DNA here is from genome assembly GCA_018814885.1 of bacterium. Lineage (NCBI taxonomy): Bacteria > bacterium. The sequence continues at coordinate 30,260 of JAHIYU010000105.1, forward strand.
CTTTACATGGCAGGTGCGGCCCGGTCGCCGGCGGCCTCAGTAGGCCCACCTCACGATTCGAAAGCCGTGATGATCGGTGGTGTGATCAAGGAAAGTGGCGATGCGTTCGGCGGAGCGGCAATCCTGCGCGAAGGAGGCGTAACAGCCGCCCCGCATGCACCGGGTGGAGGCCAATTCGGGACCGGTGGGGTCGATCTGGTCATCCGCGTAATAATCGGGCAGATAATAATCCCAGCACCATTCGAACACGTTCCCGTGCATGTCATATAGGCCCCAGGCGTTCGGCGGGAAGTTTGCGACAGATATGGGAGCATATCGATGTATCCCCACGGGACAACCCGGGTAGGGATAGAAATCCCCCCGGAAGTTGGCCTCGGTAGGCAGGCGCCAGCCATCGGCTTCCTGGTGCCATGTCCCGAATATCCCCACCTCATAGGCGGGCGTCAGACCATCCTCGAGTGATTTCGCGTTGCAGTAAATGAGCGCGTCCTGCACGGTAACGCTGTCGACCGGACATTCCGGACCGCCCTGGTGGACGCTCGGATTGACGCCCATCAAGGCCACGTACTCGGCCTGGGTCACTTCCGTGGCCTGCATGAAAAAGCTTCTGGTCAGCGTGACCGTATGCTGGAGTTCATCCGCTTCACGTTCGACTTCCGTTTCGGGGCTGCCCATCTCGAAAGTACCGCGATGGATGTAGACGCAGCCCTCCGGTATCGGAAAACCATCCTCCGCCACGACCCTGATGACGCATTGCGTCTCGTAATATCCCAGATAATCTGCTCCGGCGTCCCATGTCATCGCCAGCCCGTCACCCGAAACCATGAAGGCGCCGGCGTCGCCGGTGACGGAAACGTACTCGATCGGGAATGTCGAACCGCCGTCCACGGACAGATAAGCCGTGACGAACATCAAGTCGCCGTCCGCATCGAACAAGTCGCATGAGATGTCCACCAGATATGTGCCGGGACGCTGGTTCTCCAGAACGTTCATGACTTCCGGCGGCATATCGGCGAGGGCTGCAACCGGGAAGACCAGGCAGCCAACAGCCAGCAGGAACAGCAATTCACGGTGCGGATGATTCTTCACGGCCTGCTCCCCCATCATGAACTTCACTATTCCACCAGGGCCATGGCCCGGAAAGCGGTAAAACCATCCGTTCGCAAGCGACAGATATTCACGCCACCTGAAACCCGCTGGCCTCGGTCATCACAACCGTTCCAGATCGCTTTCCGTCCGCCCGCCGGTTCGACGACTCCGTCGCGGAGGGTGCATACGACTCGACCCTTAAGGTCGAAAACAGTCAAATCCACGGTCGATGCATGGGGCAGGTCGTAGGTGATGGTCGTGGCGGGGTTGAAGGGATTCGGGCACACCTGCCGCGGGTGAAGCGCCAGGGGTGGTTCATGGCTGTCCGGTGTGCTGGTCGTGTCGTAGGTATCCAGCAAGAACAGGGGCGAGTCGCCGCTGCCGATCGCCGCCATCGCGCTACCGGCCAGGATGAACAGGGAAAGTCCGATCGAGGCCGTCAGGAGTCGGATTATTCCTGGTTTTGCCCGTTTCGACATGTCATGGATGATTTCTCCTTGTCAGTGCACAAGGTCCGCCTCACCGCACCAGCAGGATCTTGCGCGTCTGCGCCCCCGCCGGGCCCTCGAACCTGACGACGTATGCGCCCGATCCCACCGGCGCCCCGCTGGCCGAGACGCCGTTCCAGGTGACGGTCCGCCGTCCGGCGGGCTGCATCCCGTCCACCAGGGTCATCACCCTGTTTCCCCTCAGATCGAAGACAGCCAGCCGCATCGGTCCGGGCGCCGCCAGGGCGTAGGTGATCGCGACCTGCGGATTGAAGGGGTTGGGGTGGACGTCCTCCAGCCGCGTCACGAGCGGCGGCAGGCCGGGGGCCACCTCCTCCCGGTGCAGCAGCAGCCACCGGTCCTCTCCCTGGCGCAGGTGGAGCGAGTAGACGATCGCCCCGGGAGCGCCGTCCGGCGGCGACGGGTCCAGGGCCCGGTAACGCCCGCCGCCCTCCGACTCGTACGGCACGGTCCACTCCCGGTCGCCGCGGCGACCGGACAGACGGAAGACGGCCGGCTCGCCGGTCGCCTCCACCTGCCAGACGAACCGCACGGCCGTCCCGTCGGGTTGCGCCGAGAACACGGCCAGGTAGGTGGCGATGGGACTCATGCATCCGCACCCGTCGCACCCCTCGCCCAGCGCACCTACCAGATCCTCGCAGCCCCAGGGTCGCATGCCGGGCAGGCAGTAGGAATCGGCGCAGAGATGCAGATCGGCGTCCACCGAATCGGCGTTGCAGAAGCAGGGGTCTCCGGAGAAGTTCCCCTCGATCAGGACCTGGTCGGCGATGTCGCCGTTCCAGTCGCCCCCGCTGTTGCCGTACAGGTTGCTGCAGGAGAGCAGGACGGTAGTGCCCGGCTCGGTCGAGATCGCGCCGGCGTTGCCGCTGAAGGCGACGATGCAGTTGTTCATGGTCATCTGCGAGAAGTCGGTGACCGCGATTGCCGCGGCCGGCCCCTCCTCGGCGGCCGGGTCGCCCTGCTTGTTCGTCCTGATGTAGTTGCCGACGTAGGAGTTGTAGGCCGTGTACGGCGACGCATTGCCGGTGAGGTAGACCGCCGCCCCGGCATTCCGGGCCCAGTTGTACAAGACGGCACAGAAGCAGACACAGCTCGGGGCCGAGCCGCCGGTGAGGTAGATGGCGCCGCCGTTGTTGTCGGCTCCGTTGAGCAGGAACACGCCCTTGTAGATACCAGTGCCGACGTTGGAGCCCCAGAATCCCCCTCCGTCCGTGCTGGCCCGGTTGCCCACGAACGAGCAGAAATTCACGGCCGGGTTGCTGGTGCTGCTGAAGTTGCAGTACAGGCCGCCGCCGAGGACCGCGGAGCAGCTGTTGAACTCGCAGTCCACCACATCGGGATAGGCGGTCCCGTTGGCGTACACGCCGCCGCCGTTGCCCGTGGCCCGGCAGCTGTAGAAGGCGCAGTGGTGGATGGCGGGCGAGGCGTTGCTGCAGCGGATGCCGCCCCCGTCGACCGCCGTGCCGTCCTTGATCTTGATGCCCTTGACCACCGAGTCGTACCCCTCGCCGGTCTGGAAGTTGAAGCCCCGCCCCTGGCCCTGGCAGTCCATGACGCAGGTGCTCGGGTTCTCGCTCCAGGAGGTGACGGTGATCTTCTTGCCGTTGAAGTCGATGTCCCGGTTCGGGCTGCCGTAGTATGTGCCGTCCATCAGCTCGACGCACCAGTTGTCCGGAGCGGCGGCCACGGCCTGTCCGATGAACAGCCGCCCGTAGAGCGGGGCGGCGGGGTGGGCGATGAACCCGCAGACCATGTTGTAATAGGGGTCGCCGTAGTCGAACAGCGCGTACCGGCCCTCGTCCGTCGCGTACACCTGGTCGGCGTCGTGCTCGACGCCGCCCAGGATCGCGTACTCGTGGCAGATGGTCTCCTGCCGGGTGTCCACGTAGTAGTGCTTGAGGTACTTCATGAAGACCTGGCCGCGCTCGTACCTGTGGATCCCCTGTAGGTTGGCGGCGCAGGTCTGGTCCAGGCTCCCGTCCTCGACGTCCAGCTCGCCCATGAGGTACATGACCCGCCGGTCCCGGTAGTTGCTGCGGATGATGTCCGCGCTCAGCCGGTTCATGTAGGGGTTCCGGTTCTGGAGCCCGTACTTGTAGTGGTCGTAGTGCTGCTGGCCGGGCGTGCAGTCGTTTGCCGGGACGCCGAAGCTCGTGTAGGGATCGGGAGGTCCGGTCCAGCGCTCGTCATTGAGGTAAAGGTAGGTGCTCGGGTTGGCGATGACGTAGCGCACCCGGACCCCGTGCTCCTCGCGCAGGGTCTCGTCGACGTCGTTCCCCGCGGCGTAGCGGTTCGTGAACTGTCCGCCCGCGGAGTGCCCGGTGACGATGATGTCCCGGACGTTCTTCCCCTTCTCGGCGATGGTCTCGAGGATCTCGTCCATGGCGTCGAAGGAGCTGACGGAGTAGCCGCCGGGATTGGCCGATTCGTCCCCCTCCTTCCAGCCGCCCGACGTCCAGTAGACCAGGTCGAAGGGGTTGGTCACGGGCCAGGTGATCGCGTTGGGGTTCTCGAAGATATCCAGATAGGTCAGGAACTGGGGGGCGACGATCAGGGTGTGGCCCTGGGCGTTGCCCGCGTTGGTCGCGGCGATGAGGATGGTGTTGTAGTAGTCGTTCGCGTTGCGGTTGGTGCCGTGGACCACCACCACGGCCCGGGTGACGGTGTCCGGGATGTCGTACAGGGAGTGGTTGGCGTCGTAGGGGACGTAGCGGAGTTGGGGTCCGACGATCAGGTAGAGCAGCCTGGAGGGGATGTCGTCCACCAGCCGCGTGATGCTCAGGTTGACCGTGGCGATGTTGGAGTTGTTGAAACCGTCGTTGCAGTGGTAGGTGAAGCTGTCGTTGTTCCAGTTCGCACCGTCGTGGTCGTAGGTGAACGCGCCGTTGCTGCCGAAGTTCAGGGTGCCGTTGGCGGGCGGCGTGTTCGAGGAAGCCGTCAGGGGATCGCCGTCGGCGTCGGTGTCGTTCTGCAGCACGCCGTTGCCGGACGTGACGGTGAGCGTGGCCCCCTGCCACAGGCTGTAGCTGTCGTCGTTGGCGACGGGGACGGCGGCGGTGTCGGCCAGCGGGACGGGGCCCGCACCGGGCAGGGCGAGCAGGATCAGGCCGCTGGCTATGGAAACGATGAATCTGCGCGGTTTCATGTCGTCCTCCTGCCCTCTTCAAGCGTGTTTTCGATTATGTCATTTCAATGGGTGCGGTTCAAGGAAGCCCGGAGCCGTGGTATCGACGGGCCAGCGTCATCTTCATGGTACGGTTTACCCCTGTCCCGGGCGAATCCGTGTCCCGCCGCGCCCCTTGCGGTCACTACGAGGCGAGTATAGCACAAACGAACGTTCAATATCATCCTTGTCGCCGCGTTCTCTGCTCTTGCATCAAGACGCCAGCCCGAGTTTACCGTCGCTGTCGATGTCTCGACGCATATACGCACCCAATCCCGACAGGCGAGCGCGCCCTTAAGTTCCTGCGATTGGCTCGGATGGGATGAATGATGGGACGGGGGGCGGATGTGATTTTTCAGAAGCGATATGGGGGCGGCAATACTATACTAGTTAAAATTGGTCTTGTTTAGCTCTGGTGATCACCACCCTGCCGCGGCTTTATTCAAGGAGTTCGATCATGATCAGCGGACAGAATCCGATCGCAGCCGCCATATGCCGGATATCCGGGATCCTCTTCCTCATCGCCGCTGTCCTCTGCTCACCCGGCGATTCGGCCCGGGCCAGCGTCATCATCGCCTTCGACGGAGCCTCCGGGCCGGGCCTCGACAGCATGTCCTTCAACAGTGTCGTGACGCCGAACATTGGGAACGACGACGTCGTCGGCGCCTCGCCCAACTGGATCTCGATCAACCAGAAGGCCTTCGCTGTCGTCGACTACATCGACATGGTCTTCTCCGTGGAGGATTTCGGCGTGCCGGCGACCGAATACATCCTGACCGAGGGAGTCTTCAACGGCACCGCGGAGGATTGGATCGGCTATCAGGTCGTGCTCGGTTTCGGTACGGGCGCCGGATTCGTTCAATCGACCCTGGGGGATGGTCTCGGATTCGACAACCCCGACTACAACTCCCCCCTCGACTTAGCGCCTTTCGCCATCATGTTGCCGCTCGATGAGGACGTCATCAACGCCGTCGACAGCGTCGTCGCTTCCGGAAGCTTCAACGTGTTCGCTTTCCCGATCGACGTCCCGAACGACGTCACCGAGTTCACGATCCGGCAGTCGCCGAGAACCGTGCCCGTTTCCGACGCGTCCTCGTCCTGGAGCGAGGTGAAGGCGCTGTACCGGTAAAACGCCATTCTGCCATCCCTTCGTGCAAATCCGGCTGCGCTGCAACCCATGGAGTTGCGCGACAGGGCCGCCGAGCGCTCATTGGGCCCGATCTCGTCCCTCGGCTCCAGCTCACTGGATTCAGATCCCGCCAGCCCAAGCTGAAGAACTCAGAACGGTATACGGATCGAAATATACGGAAATGGATAGGGTATACAGGTGGGGCACCCCGGTAGTCCCATTGCAACGATTCGCCATCCGTGTCCGTATATCCTGTCGCCGCCGCACAGGAACCGGATCGATGCCGCTCGCGCCAACCCTTCAGCCTGGAGGACCGGAAGCCATGCCGTTCACAATCGAGAATCACGCACGGATGAACGACGTGCGGGGAGCATCGATCCGCGGGACCTCCGCGCTCGGCGCCACGGCCCTGTTGCTGTCGTTGCTGTCCCTCGCACCCGCCGCCGACGCCCAGTTCGCCCGTCCCGGCCAGCTCCCCGCCATGGATGCCGCGATCCGGGCGGCGGTCGTCGACAGCCTCACCGCAGTCATCGATTCGGTCTACGTCCTCGAGGCGCCGGCCGGCAGAATCGTCGCGGGGCTGAGGCAGAACCTGTCCGACGGCGCATACGCCGACATCACCGATCCGGCGGAGTTCGCGCAGAAACTTCAACAGGACGCCCAGCAGATCAACCACGACGGTCACTTCGGCATCGCGGCCCTGCTGCCGCTGGATCCGTCCGTCGTGGAGGCCGAGTTGGACGAGGATCCGGCGGATGCCGCACGCCAGCAGAGACTGGAGCGCGCGCAGAACTACGGTTTCAAGAAGGCCGAGATCCTGACCGGCGGCATCGGCTACCTCAGGTTCGATCGGTTCTCGCACGGCGACGAAGCCTTCGCCGCCGCCGTGGCGGCCATGAACTTCCTGGCCAACAGCAACGCCCTGATCATCGATCTCAGGTACAACTGCGGCGGGTCGGCGTCGATGATCCGCCTGATCTGCGGATACCTGTTCGCGGAGGATACGCACCTGGTCAACTGGGACATCCGCGCCGAGAAGAAGACGGTTCAGTCCTACAGTCCCGACTACGTGCCGGGTCGGCGCTTGACCGAGCAACCCGTCTATATCCTGACCAGCGGGAACACCTTCTCGGCCGCCGAGGAGTTCACCTTCGACCTGCGCAACCTCGAACGCGCAACGCTCGTGGGTGAAACCACGGGCGGCGGGGGCCATACGGTGTCTTCCCATATCTTCGATTTCGGCGATTTCCGCATGGGCATCCGCGTGCCCCGCGGCCGGGCCTACAACCCGGAGAACAACGAGGGCTGGGAGGGCGCAGGTGTCGCGCCACACATCGCCGTACCGCCGGAACGGGCCCTCGAGGCCGCCCACGCCGACGCGCTGCGCAGGCTCATCGAGGACGAGGCGGACGAGCGGTACAAGGCCAGACTCCAGTGGGCCCTGGTGGACGTGGACAGCCGGATCGATCCCATCGCGCTCACGGAGAAGCAGATGAAGGAGTATGCCGGGCAATACGGCCCCCGGCGCATCTTCATCGAAAACGGCGCCCTCCTGTACCAGCGCGAGGACCGGCCCCGTATGAAGCTGGAACCCATGGGGGAAGACCTGTTCCGCGTCGGGGACCTGGATTACTTCCGGGCCGCCTTCGCGCGCGATCCGCGGGGCAGGATCGTGAAGTTCATCGGCAGGTACGACGACGGCACGACCGACGAGCACCAGCGGGATGCAAGATGACAGGCCAGGTAGACCTCGGGGGTCCGCAGAGGTGCGAGAGCTGGAAAGGGGTTACCGCTCCGACCAGATAGGACACGGCCACCGTGTAGGTACCCGCCTCCAGGCAGCCGGTCGTGACATCCGGTGTATTGATCGGCGAGTGGGCGACACAGACGTTCCCGTCACGGCCCGCAAAGACGACCAGATCCACCATGCCCGGGGCGCCGCCGGCGATCTTCAAAGAGACGATGGACGGCGAGGGAGAGGTGAGCCCCATCCCATAGACTGGCCGTCGAGCTGTCCAAGGGATGGGGTCCACCTCTTCTTGAACTCGCGGCTGTAGCTGCTGTCCACAGGCCGTGGGGGACGGATGTCCCCGATCACCGTCGCTTCCTTCCCTGCTCCGGTTCTCTCGGCTAGCCTTCCGAAATCCGGATCACGACCCGACGGTTCTCCGCCCGCCCCGCGGCGGTGGTGTTGTCCGACACCGGCTCCGTCTCGCCCATGCCGAGCACCGCGATGCGGTCACCATCGATACCGTTCTCCTCGAGATACCGTTTGATCGTCTGGGCGCGGCGCTCGGAGAGGGCTTGATTGTACTCTTCCTCGCCAACGCTGTCGGTGTGCCCCTCGATGGTGATCTGCACGATCTCGGGATGGCTCTCGAGCATGGAGTGGATCTGCTCGAGCACGGGCGTCGACTCCGGACGGAGCTGGTCTTCGTTGAAGTCGAAGAGGATTCCGCGGGTGGTGAACGCTCCGGTCTCCATCAGCTTTTCGTACATGTCCTCTACGCCGACGGCGACCACGAAATCCTTCAGGTACGCCCGGCGGCGGTCGTTGGCCGACACGATGAAGTGGATCTTGCTCCCGGTGATGAAGTTCGCGTTCGGGATGTTGGCCGCCCGCTGCCCGCCCACGTATAGGATCGCGTAATCCCCGTCGACCTGGAGCTTGACCGGCGTGAGACCTTCCGGGAGGCTGCGGACGCCGCTGATGCTGGCCACGGGCTGACCCTGAAACGCGATACCCGGTCGCTGGTAGATGTGCAGGTACTGGCTCATGTATCGGTTCCACGCCGTCTCCCGCGGTGTGAACAGGACGAAGACGGCCAAGTTCGGCGCGCCGGTCTGGAGAGAGAACTCGAGGGAGAAGTCCCCGGGGAGCGCCTCGGGGAGACCGATGGCGAACTCGCTGTTCGCGGAGACCTCGAGGACCTTCTCCCCGTCCTTCGTGACGATCTCCATGTTGCCACCGAGGAACTCGAGCTGGCTGCCGGGGAAGCGACCCACCGGTTCATCCGTGAAGTCCGACGCAAACCACACCTGTGCGCCGGGCGTGAAGTCGTAGTTGCGCCAGACTCCCTCGCCGGGCTGCTCGGCGCCCTGCAGCTCCCGGGCGACAGCCGTGCCCACCAGGACGAGACTGACCGAGGCGAACAACGCGAATGCGGATCTGGCACGCGGCAGTATGAGATTGGCTGGTAGGCCTACGGTCGACTTGCTCACGGCGGCACCTCCCGGGCTCCTGGGATCGGACGGCTCAAGCAGAATCAGTTCGCGCGGCGATGCCGTCTGACTTAAATGTCCTGTCGGTCATATCAGATGAACTGTGGAACTCCGCTGGACTCCACCATGACGGATTGGCCCGGTCAAATTCCTCAAGGCGGCATCCCCCTGTAGATACCGTGCCCACCCGGCCGTCAAGGCGTGCTGGAGCAGCCGACCCAGGGTGTCCATCGGGTGTCCATCAATTCAGAACTCGATGCTGTCCTGACGTGGTTGGCATGATACAGCTTCCATGCGAAATACGGAACGAACCAATGCCGGTCCTGGCCGGGGCTCGAGCGTCACGAACCCATGAAAAGTGAAACGCCACGCAGACCGCCGCGACGCCGGGCATCCCGGCTCCTTGCGGTCCCGAAGCGGACAACCTTCCACCCTCCCTGGGATTTTCGTAAACAACTGTATGCTTATCCGTCGCGGAGCCGCCCTGTCGAAGCATTTGATGTCGATGATCCAGCCCGGCTCGTTAGCGGCAGAGCGACTTGACCGCTCCCCACCTCTGCGTCTCTCCAGCCACCGGATCACAATCGACGCATCCAGCATTCATCCCTACGCCAATGGGCGCTTGAGCGGTCGTGTTGCTGGCGATGATGAGTGTATAGGTGCCTGTGTCGAGACAGGCGGAGAAGCCGTGCATCCAGTCGGATGATGTATCTGAGGCGATGCACTGGGCAAGGTCGCAATGCTCGAAAAGCAAGAGGTGGTTGTCGGGGATCAAGGGGTCGAAGCCGCTGGTGTACGATGCGGGGGACGCGAGGCCCGGGGCTGTCAACTCAACATCGAAGACCTGGAAATCCCACCCGGTGTAATCAGTGCCGCAGGCAAACTCGCCGGGGACGGCGTCGATGCCGATGTAGTTGTAGCAGGCGTTGCCGCTGCAGAGAAACGTGTCCAGAGGCGTACAATCAAGCGCGACGGCAAATGCGGCACTCAGGGCCACGGTGACGACGAGGGCCAGAACGTGGAGCGGGAGACGAATCCGGATTCGCATAACATCCTCCAGGGGCTTGGGTGGGACGCACATGGGAAATGAGCCTGAGGATATACCGGGAACGGCCGGAACGTGTTATAATGGTCCAGAATTACACCTCCCATCCCGACGCCCCACTCAGCAGGTGAGCACGAACCATGAGCATAAGCTCGATGCGCAGACTCATCCTCGCGGCACTCGTCACGACGCTCGTCGTCGCCACCGCCGCCCAGGCCGTGCCGATCACCTTCAAGGTCCGCATGGCCCTGCAGGTCCAGCTCGGCAATTTCGATCCCGCCCAGGACTTCGTGGACATCGCCGGCACCTTCAACGGGTGGGGCTCCGATCCGCTGACGCCTCTCGCCGACGCCGACGGCGACTCCATCTACGAGGTCACCCTCGACGGCTTCACCCCGTCGGAGTTCATCGAATTCAAGTTCCGCTACAACGGCCAGTGGGACGGCACCGAGGAGTTCCCCGGCTACGGCTCCAACCGCGTCTACACGGTGCTGGAGAGCGACAACCTGATCGACGTCTGGTACAACGACTTCGCGCCGGGGGACGGCCAGGTCGAGATCGGCGAGCTCCACTGGTGGAACGACGCGGTATTCTACGAGATCCTCGTTCGCAGCTTCCACGACAGCGACGGCGACGGCATCGGCGACTTGCCGGGCCTGACCCAGAAGCTCGACTATCTCAACGACGGCGACCCCGCCACCGACGACGACCTGGGCGTCACCGGCCTCTGGCTCATGCCCATCAACGACTCGCCGAGCTACCACGGCTACGACGCGATCGACTACCGCGCCATCAATCCCGATTACGGCACCATGGCCGACTTCGAGGCCTTCCTCGCCGCCGCCCACGCCCGCGGCATCAAGGTCATCATCGACTACGTCATGAACCACTGCTCCGACCAGCATCCCTGGTTCGTGGCGTCCAGGCAGAACGACCCGGCCTACCGCGACTTCTTCCGCTGGTCGCCGAGCGATCCCGGCGAGACCGGTCCCTGGGGCCAGAACGTCTGGCACTGGAATTCTTCGGGCTGGTACTACGGTCTCTTCTGGAGCGGCATGCCGGACCTCAACTACGACGCCCCCGCCGTGAAGGACGCCATGTTCGAGACTGCGACATACTGGCTCGACACCATCGGCGTGGACGGCTTCCGTCTCGACGCCGTGCTCTACATCGACGAGGATCCCGGCCGGCTCCAGAGCACGCAGGGGACGCTGCAGTTCTGGCAGGAATACAACGCGCACGTCAAGTCGGTGGAGCCCGACGTCCTGTCGGTGGGCGAGGCCTGGACCGCCTCCACCACCGTGATCCAGTACGTGATCGACGACCGCCTCGATCTCTGCTTCGAGTTCGACCTGTCCTACGCCACCCTCGGCGCGGTCAACGACGCCGACGCCGGCAACCTTAAGGGCAAGGCCTCGCAGGTCTACAGCCTCTACCCGTACCTCCAGTACGCCACCTTCCTCACCAACCACGACCAGGACCGCTCGCTCAACGTCCTCGGCCACGACTTGGGCAAGGCCAAGGCGGCCGCGGGCCTCTACCTGACCCTGCCGGGCGTCCCGTTCGTCTATTACGGCGAGGAGATCGGCATGGTCGGCAGCGACGCCCACGAGTACATCCGCTCGCCCATGCAGTGGACCGACGGGCCCGACTCCGGCTTCACCACCGGCACGCCCTGGCAGGCGATCAACGGCAATTACGAGCAGTACAATGTCCTGGTTGAGGAATCGGACTCGGGATCGTTGCTGAACTGGTACAAGCAGTTGATCCGTGTCCGGAATCAGTCGTCGGCCCTGCGGCATGGCACCTATCAGCCGCTGACGAGCTCCGCGTCACCGGTGCTGGCCTTCGTGCGCAGCGACGAGCTGCAGACCGTGCTCTGCCTGGCCAACACGTCCGACATCGCCCAGGGCGGCGTCACGCTGACCGGTACCGAGACCAGTCTGGTGCCTGGCGATCATGAGATCGTCGATCTGCTCGATCCCGCCGACACCAGGACGATCACGATCACGCCCGGGTTCGAGATCTCGAACTTGAGTCTGGCGGGCCACGAGGTGAGGGCCTACGAGTTCGAGATCGTCACCGGCGCGGACCCGGGACTGGGCGACCTCCCGGAGACCGGTCTCCGACTCGATCAGAATCATCCCAACCCTTTCAATCCCTCGACGACCATCCGTTACGCGCTGCCGGCCCGATCCCACATCCGGATCGGCGTCTACGACGTCACGGGGCGTGAAGTGGCCGTACTCCAGGACGGCGTGCAGGGAGAGGGGGGGCAGGAGGTGCACTGGGACGGCGCGGATCGCAAGGGACAGGCGCTGGGTGCGGGGATGTACTTCGTGCGGTTGGAGGCCGGCGATGAAATCAGGTTCACCAAGATGATGATGGTTAGGTAAGGGCCGGGGGCAGGGCTCCCGGGAGCTGCGCCTTCTGTTCATGCATCAGCCCTGCGATCCAAGGATTTACGTTGTCAACCAATTCCGCCCGACGTCTCAGAATCTGAGAGTTGAGAGAATGGGCTGGTAAATCACCCGGGCTGGCTGATTCAGGTCATCGTCATCACCTATAGAGCATCTTGACTCGGCCCCAGCTCGAATCCTCGGCCGGAATCGGCCAGCCGACGATCAGATCATCGATCCCGTAGCCACCCTGGCCGGCGGCTTCTTCTCCGGTCAACACGACGTACTTGATTGCATCCGCGAGAACCTCCCATCTCAGGGCCAACCCCGAAGCACCCTGTTCGCCTGGTCTGGAATGCTGAGCGAGTTGGTTCCCGAGGACATCGTATGCAGTCAATTCAGCATGAGCGCCCGGTCCCGCTCCGTTTTCCAGCAGATCCACGGTCGTCAACCCGAATCCCCTGGTCTGCACGTCGAATGTGAAAGTGATGGGCTGGGCCGCGACGAAGAGTCCGGTGTGTTCCAGGGCGTTGACAGTGGAAATAAAGCGGTCGAAAGAAACCTGGCTCGGATCCAGCGGAGTATTGTACATGGTGTGTCCGGAGAATGCCACCCAATCCGATGATCCGTACGTCCTCAGTGTGAGTGGATTGCTGCTGGAATTGCTGATCGTCACCGTGACCCCGGCGATGATGCACGTACTGACCGGCGTCCCATCCGGATCAGACATGTCATCGAATCCATAGATCTCGGCGTTCGCCGACCCCATTCCCGCCAGCACAATCATGATGAGAACAAAAACAAACGACGCCATGATCCCTCCAGCCCTCAGGTCACCCTGCAGATCGGCCTGATCGAGTCGAACTGACACCCGCATTGCGGATTGCAAACGCCGGTCCAAGAGTGCGGCAGGAATCCGGTCATAAAGTGCGGCACCCGCGACAGTAGTAGTCCCTTCACGGGAGGGGCGTCAACACCTTCCTGTGCCTGCCGGTTAATCCATCCGAACCGAAATCTAGGGAGTTACAGGACCAGGCCGATACCCGGCCAACATGCTCAAATACATTGCGACATGCCTGTTAAATATTCCGTGGGAAAACGTCCGGCTCCCCGCGCAGGGCGCACATGGATTATCAATACGGAATGCGGGGAAATCACAGTTGAAAGAGACAGTATGAATAAAATATTATATGCATATCACATTAAGATCATCCTGAACGAAGAGGTGATATTACAACTGGGCGGCATTAAGGTCTATCTGGATAAAAAGAGAGAGAATACTCTATGGAGTGTAAGGGATGTGAGTATGACAAAGACTGCGTAGCTGTTATCGATAAGGAGGCAAGCGTAGTAATATCGCTTCATGCAGATATGTATGAACGCATAGAAGAAGTGGGCGTTGTGGTAAAAGATATAGTAAAGTGCAAATTCGGTGTGTATCGCATTGGACCATTGTATAGTCGAATGCAATGATGGGAGTGTGAGTCGTGTAACGTGACGGCACGACGGCGGCTCCCATCTGCCGGCAGGAGCCGCCGTCATCGTCCGGATCAGCCGGATCCTACCGGACCAGCACCATCCGCTGGATCGCCGTCCTGTCGCCCGACGTCAACCGCGCGAAGTACACACCCGAAGGCTGGCGCACCGGCCGCCATGTGACCTCGTGCCGGCCCGCCGGCATCTCACGGTCCAACAGGGCGCCCAGGCTGTGGCCCGCGGCGTCGAAGATCTCGAGCCTGGCGCGGCCGTCCCGCTCCAGGGAGAAGGCGATGACCGTTGACGGGTTGAACGGGTTGGGAACGTTGTGTTCGAAGGCGAAGACCCGCGACGCAACGTCCGTGGCCGAACTGACGACGATCAGGTCCAGCTGCATCGAGGTGTCCGTGCCGCAGCCGTTGGTCGCCGTCAGGGAGACGGTGTAGGTGCCGTCGGCGGCATACACGTGGGTCGGGTTCTGGACCGCGTCCGTCGCCGCATCGCCGAAGTCCCACAGCCAGGACGTGGGCGCACCGACGGACAGATTGGTGAAGTCCACGCTCAGCGGCGGGGCGCCGGTGGTCAGCGAGGCCGAGAAGGCCGCCGTCACCGGATCCTCCGCGGTCACGTAGGCCGCGAGGGACAGTGTGTCGGCGCCCGAGGGACCGGTGGCGATCAGCGTGACGTCGTAGACGCCCGCGTTCTGGAACACGTGGGTCGGGTGCTGCCCGGCGTCGCTGCCGCCGTCGCCGAAGTCCCAGGCCCAGGCCGTCACGGCGCCGGCGCTCGCATCGGTGAACGTCACGCCCAGGGGGGCGCAACCCGACAGGGGGTCGCCGGCGAAGTCCGCGACCGGAGCCGGCGGGTCGGTGACCGCGATCTGGGCCGGGAGGACGAACGTGTCCGGACCGCAGCCGTTCGCCGCCGTCAGCGAGATGGTATACGTGCCCGCGAGTGTGTACGTGTGGCTGGGGTTCTGGATCGTTCCGGCGGGCGAAGCGTCGCCGAAGTCCCACGACCACGACGTGGGAATGCCGACCGAGAGATCGGTGAAGTCGACGGTCAGGGGCGCCGTGCCGGACAGGATGCTGGCCGACGCGTCGGCCGTGACGGGGCCCTCGACGGTGACGTAGCCCGCCAGCAGGAGGGTGTCGGCGCCAGCCGGTCCCGTGACGATCAGGGTCACGTCGTACACGCCCGGCGCCGCGTACGTGTGCAGCGGATGCTGGGCCGTCGACTGGTTGCCGTCGCCGAAATCCCACTGCCACGAGGCGATGTCGCCGGTGGAGGCGTCGGTGAAGGTCACGTCGCCAGGGGCGCATAGCATCAGGGGGTCTCCGCTGAAGGCCGCGACCGGTGCGGTGGCGATCGTGACGACGATCATGTCGGCCACGATCATCGTGTCCGGTCCACAGGACCCCGTCGCGACCAGTGTGACGGCGAACGTGCCGCCGGTGGCGTAGGTGTGCTGCGGGCTCTGCAGGGTCGACGTGCCGCCGTCGCCGAAGGTCCAGGACCAGGACGTCGGTCCGCCCGCGGACAGGTCGGTGAAATCGACGGCGAGGGGCGCGAAGCCCGCGGTGACCGACGCCGTGAAGTCGGCCGCGACCAGCGGTGCGACGTCGATCAGGTTCGTCGCCGTCGCCGTGTCGCTGCCCCCGGGACCGATGACCGTCAGCGAGACGGTGAAGGTGCCCGCGGCCGCATAGGTGTGTATCGGGTTTGGCTGTGTCGAGGTGCCGCCGTCGCCGAAGTCCCAGTCCCAGGACGTGACGTCGCCGGTGGATTGGTCGGTGAACGAGACGTCGCCGCCGGCGCAGATCGCGGTCTGATCCTGGGTGAAGGCCGCGGTCGGCGGCGCGGCGTTGACAGTGATGTAGCCCGTCTTCGTGACCGGGTCGGAGCCGCAGGGATTGGTGGCGGTCAGCGTGACGTCGTAGACGCCGGGAGCCGTGTAGGTGTGTGACGGGCTCTGCAGGGTCGACGTGCCGCCGTCGCCGAAGGTCCAGGACCAGGACGTCGGTCCGCCCGCGGACAGGTCGGTGAAATCGACGGCGAGGGGCGCGAAGCCCGCGGTGACCGACGCCGTGAAGTCGGCCGCGGGGGCCGGGTCGACGGTCACGTAGTTGGTGCGGGTGAAGCCGTCCGAGCCGCCGGGACCGGTGGCTGTCAGGGTCACCGAGTAGGTGCCGGCGACCGTGTAGACGTGGGGCGGGTTCTGCTGAGTCGAGACACCGCCGTCGCCGAAGTTCCAGCTCCAGGAGGTCACGTCGCCGGTGGACTGGTCGGTGAAATCGACCGTCAGGGGCACGCAACCGCCGGTGGGCGAGCCGACGAAGTCGGCGGTCGGGGCCACTGGGCCGGCGCCAGCGGCGATGGCCGCCTCGGCGTCGATCATGCCGTAGCCCGAATAGCGGTCCCAGCCGCTGCCCGACTCCACGTTCACGATGTCGAGGGCGGTGCTGCGGATCCGCGTGCGGACCTGCGACGGCGTGAGGGTCGGTTCCGCCGACAGGATCAGGGCCGCCACGCCCGCCGCGTAGGGCGTGGCGCAGGACGTGCCGTTGAAGAAGGGTTCGTAGTCGTTGTTGGAGTAGCCTCCCCCGCCGGTGATGTCGGTGGTGGGCAGGATGGTCGGGGCGATGATGTCCACGGCCGATGCCGCGTCCTGGGTGTTGGTGCCGTAGTTGGAGCCCCACCAGCGCTCGCCGTCGCAGGTGTACCCGTTGGGATCGGTGTTGACGCCGGGGTTCACCTCGCCGCTGCTGCTGCTCGAACGCTTGCGGTCGCCGCAGGGCGAGGCGGCACCCACTGCGATCACGTTGCCGTTGATGGCCGGGTAGCTGATGGCGTTGTCGTTCTCGTTGCCCGTAGCGGCCAGGATGACGACGCCGGCGTTCCGGGCGTAGAGCAGGGCCGCGTCGGTGGACGGGTCGCCGCTGATGGCGGCGCCCAGGCTCATGCTGATCACGTCTGCGCCGTTGTCGGCCGCGTAGTATATCGCGTCGATGAGGTAGGAGAAATATATATCGCCCCAGCTGTCGGCGACCTTCAAGGGCATGATCGAACAGCCGCCGGCGATGCCGGCCACACCGAGGCCGTTGTTCGCCGTCGCGGCCGCCACGCCGGCGCAGGCGGTGCCGTGGCCGGGGACGGCGCTGTTGTCGTCGGGGTTGGAGTCGTTGTCGCCGAAGTCGTAGCCGGCCACGAGGTTCAGGTCGGGATGACCCGTGTCCACGCCGCTGTCGAGGATGGCGATCACCACGCCGGGGGCGCCGTAGCCCTGGGCGTAGTTCCAGGCGAGATCGGCGTTGGTGTCGAAACCGACCGTGCCGACGCCCCCGAGGGTGTGGTCCCACGAGCCGCCCCAGTCGTATCCGGGCAACTGGGCGGTGTTATGGTGGCCCCAGTTGTCGGCATACTGCGGATCGCTGGGGACGACGGCCGGGAAGGCCCGCCAGTCGGGGTTGGCGTGCTCCACGTCCGGATGAGCGGCGAGGCGAGCCGCGATGGCAACCACGTCCGCCTCCCCCGCGAGGTCCAGGCGGAACCAGCGGTCTACGCCCAGACGGTCGCGATCGGCGCTCCCGGCGGGGCCGCCGAGGGCCTTGGCCAAGCGCACCACGCCGGTCTCGGCCAGCATGGCGTCCATGTCGGCGAGACCCGTCTTCGCCCCCGGAACCGCCACGTTCTTGACCGAAGCGGCCGCGAGGTTGGAACGGCGGTAGGCATCCGCGGTGAACTGGACCAGCACGCGATCCGGCGCGTAGGGCAGGACGTCGTCCGCACTGCGGACGTAGCCCGACTGGACCGGCGCGTAGGGACGGGGAGCCGAGGCGTCGGCTGCGAAGGAAAGTCCGGCAACCGACAGGATCAGCAACAGGATCGTGGCGTGGCGGATAGTCATGGGGCCTCCGGATCTTGAGCGCGTCGGGTTCTGTGAGCGGATACGCGTCGCGATCGACGTGATCGGCGCCCTACGCACCGATGGGCGGTTTCAGTCGTGTCAGAGAATTTCGCACGGGCGGGCGGCTGTAGTTCCCTCACAGTAGGTCACATAATCATATACTAAATCACGGCCTGTTACAATAGTCGTCGGTTCGGAACGATGCGGATCTTCTCTTCTGAGGAGTACTTGCGGCGAGTGCGGCGCATGATCTCGCGGACGACTTTCTCGGGATCTCGTTGGTCTGACAAGGCGCACTCCTTCAGCGCGGAAGCAGGTGAAGGATCAACGGCCGGAGTGGTCACGTTCTCCTGGGCCGTGACACGAGCCGGGGTCGCCTCGCCGAGATCCGTCTCGATGAAGGCCCAGGTGTCCCCGATGAACATGGCACTGGTCGGGACCACGTATTGTGGTGTGGTGAGGATGTCCCAGCTCTGGATTCCGTAATCCCGGATCGCGTAGAGGCGGACCTTTGTTTTACATCCGAGATGTCGTCCAAAGCCAGTCAGGGACACACGGGGTCAGCGACAGAGCTCGGTCTCGCCGGAAGCCAGTTCGCGGACGAGGACGAGCCCCAGTCCGGCGACCTGCCGGATCCGTGGGAAAGAGAGCCGGTCGACTTCGTCGCTCGGTCGGTGCAGATCGGCATGGGCTCCACAGAACAGCCCCAAGGATGGAATGCCGGCATCGGCGAAGCTGCGACTGTCGCTCGCGCCGCCCTGGGAGACATCATAGTGCAACGGCAGCCGGCTCCCCTTCTCGTTCGCCCCGGCACAGACATCCCGCAACTCCGGGCACACCGACTCGCTGTCCATCACGGTGATGCCTCCCGGCTTGGGCCAATACGTGTCCTCGCGGCCGATCATGTCGATGTTGACGTTCACGAAGATGCGGCCGCGTTCGACCGGCCCGTGGTCGAGGAAGTGGCGCGAGCCCAACCGAGGATCCGCTTCGTAATCCTCGCCGGTGAAGAAGACGAAGAGCACGGCCCGCTCGAGGGGATCCTTCGCCACCAGGCGGGCGACCTCCAGGACCGCCGCACAGCCGCTGGCGTTGTCGTCCGCGCCGTTGCAGATCTGACCGTCGATCGGCGGGATGTGGTCAAGGTGGGCACAAACGAGAACGTACTCGCGGCCCAGATCCGGATCCGCGCCCGGGATGAAGCCGACGACGTTGTAACATGTGTCGGCGGCGGCACCGGAGCCGTCATCGGGGATCGGCGCAGGGACCGGGTGAAGGAAACCGCCCAGGTCCTCCCCGCCGGACGGGAATGGTTGCAGACCAGCCGCTGCGAGCTGACTCGAGACGTATTCGGCGGCGATCCTGTAACCCCGGGAGCCGATCACCCGTCCGCCGAGATAGTCGGAGGCCAAGAAGTACACGTGCCCCCGGAGCTGATCGATGGAAATTTCGTTCGTTTCGGTTCCGCAGACGCCAGAAGCGAGAACAGTGGCCATAAGACATACAGGCAGGAGAATCCGGGATCGCCATGCGGTCCGGCTCATGTGGTAGCTCCCTGTTCTTCTCGCGTACGAATGATGAATACTTCGCGATCCCATATACGACGGGCGACTTGTCGATGTTTCGCCAATACATGTCGGACAGACATGCGGAGGGATGGCGGAATTGCACCCAGGTCTCAACGGGACCCGATCTTCGTGAACCGGGCCCCGCCCTCTCTCCGCTTCCCAATGTACATCGCTAGACCTTATGGAGTGACCGGCCCCCGTGTCGTAACATCGTCATGTCACTAGAACTGGCGATGACGACCGGGTGGCAAGCACCGCAGTCGCGGGTTAACGCCCCAGGGCGTCAGAGCCGCATACGACGAAGGGAGCCGACCATGAGCAGTATAGCCCACGCAGGACTCGACGTGCACAAAGAAACCATCGCCATCGCCCTGCTGCCCGCGGGCAAGACCCGCCCGCTGGAATGACAGATCGCCAACGAGCCGACGGCCGTCCGCCGGTTGATCCGCAAGCTGAAAGCCTGCGGCCCTGTGGCTTGCGCCTACGAGGCCGGCCCCACCGGCTACGCCCTGCAGCGCCAACTCGAGGGCGCCGGGATCCCCTGTCTGGTCGCCACCCCCTCTCTGATCCCCGTGCGCTGCGGCGACCGGGTCAAGACCGACCATTGCGACGCCCGCAAGCTGGCCGAGCTGCTGCGGGCCGGGCTGTTGACCCCGGTGCACCCCCCGACCGAGGAGGAGGAAGCCGTGCGCGACCTGAGCCGATGCCGCGAGGACGCCCAGAAGGATCTGGTCCGCTCACGGCATCGTCTCAGCAAGTTCCTGCTGCGCCGCGGGCTGGTGTTCCGCGGCGGCCGCAACTGGTCCCAGCGCCACCGGACCTGGCTCAACGGCCTGAAGTTCGAGCGGCCGGCCGACCGGATCGTCTTCGAGGACTATCTGCTGGCGGTCGAGCAGCACGAAGCCCGGGTGGCGGCCCGGCTGGCCGAGGTCGCCGCTGCCGAGCCGTACCGCACGCCGGTAGCCCGTCTGCGCTGCTTCCGCGGCATCGACACCACCACGGCCTTGGCTCTGGTCGCCGAGCTGCACGATATCCGGCGCTTCGCCGGCGCTGCCCAGCTGATGGCCTACCTCGGCCTGGTGCCCAGCGAGCACAGCAGCGGCGGCAACAGACGACAGGGGGGCATCACCAAGACCGGCAACGGGCATGTTCGCCGCCTGCTTGTCGAAACCGCCTGGCACTACCGGCACAAGCCCTCGGTCGGGGTGAAGCTCCGCAAGAGGCGGTGCGGACAACCACCGCAGGTGATCGCCCGGGCCGACCGGGCGCAGCAGCGACTATGCAGGCAGTACCGCCGCATGACCGCCCGCGGCAAGCATCACAACACCATCGTCGCCGCCATCGCCCGCAGGCTGGTCGGATATCTGTGGGAAACGCTTCGAGAGGCGCAGCCGGTCATGGCCTGAGGGGAAGAACGTGCGCTACGGAAATCGGAAAGGGTGGATGAAGGCGGGCACGATCCCGGGAACCCGCGATACCGCTATGCGGCTGGGCGCCAAGACCCAGATCCGTGCCACTAGACTGCGGTACCCCACGACGGAGCACGGTCATGCGGCTCGGCGCCGGTTCGCCGGCGCAACCCACGCATATCAGAGTGACACGTCGTCGAAGCAGCCTGTCTCGTCCACCCTCTCCGACTGCCGAAAACAGGCACAGCAAAGGCCGCCTCCCCGAAGGAAGACGGCCCTTGACACAGGGTCACTCCATATCAGCGGTACATACTCTTCAAGGTCCCCCAGTCGGCGGTCTCGCTCGCGACGGTATCGAGGCACTCGGTGTCGAAGTTGTCGAGGTAGGCCACCGCGCCGGGGCCGACCACGAACGTGATGGTGTGCGTGCCGAAGCAGTCGGGCTCTCTCTCGGTATTGTCGCCCCAGGAGGTGCTGGGCGGGAAGCCGACGGGCGGCTCGAACAGGTCGTCGGGATTGGAGAAGGTGCCGTCATCATCGACGTACACCCCGATCCAGGACCCGATCAACCAGGCTTCGAAGAAGAAGTCGTACTCGATCTGACAGACGGCGTCGGGGTACGTACCATCGCAGTCGAAGGTGAAGGTCACGGTGACCACGCCGCTGCCATTGCGGTTGTCGATGCTCAGGACGTTGCCGGTGGCGCCGGGAGGCGTGGAGCCGCCGAGGCTGGCCGCGGGCACTACCGTCACGGTGCTGGGGTCGCCGGTGATGACGCCAGAACCGGAGTACGGGCCGGGCGGCATGCCGTCGAAGCCGGTGCCTTGGACGTCCGCCATCGCGACGGCGGGCAGGACCAGGGCGGTCAGCAGGATCAGTCGAATCAGGTTCGTTCTCTTCGTATTCATTGCTCTTCTCCTCGTCAAGGGCATCGGGGACTGGTCATGACGGGGGTGTTTACTGGATCGATAAAGCCTTACATCTTGGCGATGGAAATAACGGGGCCGTGAAGTAATCGATCGCGCCGATCAACTTGTGCTTCCAGAAAACTCGCCGACCGGATATCCAAGGACTCATGCGAGCAGCCCGATGGGTGGCCATGATGCCCAAATTCATCCTGCACACCCTGTTGCCACGATCAGATCCCACCGACTGCTCGCCCTGGAGACCCCCGCCCTCCGCCACCAGATCAAGGGTCTGGGCGAATAACTAAGCACCCCCGTGGGACGCGCATAGGAATGGTTGTGGATATGGTTGAGATCAATCATCGCCCTCTCCCCGGGCGCAATTCAGAGCAGCTTCGCGGATTCTTTGGCCACGCAGATGATGTCTTCGCCGAGTGCCTTGATGCGAGCTTGGAGTTTCGCAAGATTCTCGTTCAGGGCTTTCGACACTTTCACTGTCGCAACAAGGATCTTAAACGCATCAACATCCAATAGCTGAGGTTTTAGGGCTTCTAGGTCGACTATGTCGGCCTGCCGGATCTTCGCGAGGTCGGCCGCCAGATCCTGATCGGCGGCTTCAGTGCTCCGTCTCGAATCCCCGCGGAGTTTGGCCCTCAGATCTTCCCAGAAGCCCATTTTTCCTCCTCCTGATTGATATCGGATCTCGTCTCTGATCATCTGTAAGTCCTCAACGAGGTTCCCAGCCTCGAACGTCTTCCGATTGCCCCCTTCAACCATCCGGGAGGCTTGCCACAGCCCAACATTGATTTGCTCTGAGATCCCTCAGGCCCATGGTCTTCGAGACGTCATCCTGGCGTGCTGGACATTGCGAATACTGTTCAATCGGGCGGTGATCACAGCATTAGCTTTCGAAAGCACGTTGACGACCTGCAGCAGATCTCGCTTTTGAGCATCGAGAGAATCCAGGAGTTCGTGATGCTTCGCCTTGATCTCCTCGAGGGCGATCTCTGTCCGGGCCTGCAAGCCCGATAGCACCGGATTTGGCTCTGAGTGTGAGGCGAGGCCGACCAAACCTCCTTCCTGGATGGAAATCCTCAGGTAGACCGGCTGCCGGCAGTTGACTAGATAATCGCGTATCCGAGTGCGCAGATCGTCGAAATGCAATTCGATCAGGACAACTTACGACCGGTGGACCTCGATCTAGTACTTGCCCATAACGTAGAACAACTCGACAACCTCTTTGGGAACACGCGAGCACAGCCGGGTCAGAGGGATCACCAGGACGACAAACGACAGAGTGGGGATTAACGAGATTTTCATGGAAGGGACAGCAAGCGCGGCTCACTGGCAGATCTTCTTCGCCACCTGGTATCTCGCGGCTTCCCGGTGTCCCGGCGGCTTCCGAGTTTTCTTGCTATCAGGTTCTTGAGCGCGTTGTTCTCGAGTCTCAGGTCCGCGTATCCGCTTCAGCCTCGCGTTCTCAGCCTCGAGCACCTCGATACGTTCCAGCTTCTACGGCGACGGCCCACTGTACTTTGACTCCCACTCGTAGCAGGTCGCAGGGCTGATGCCGTGCTTGCGGCATACGTCCTGGGCCTTCAACCCGGAGTCGGCATCGCTGAGGATCTAGGCGGTCTGCATATCGGTGAACTGGGACATCTTCATCGGAACCTCTTTCTCTCAGCGGTCGGCGAAAACCGGATCGACTGTCACTCGCGCCAGCGGACCACCGCCAGCGCCAGCAGGAACAGTCCAGCTAGGCCGAGCCCATGAATCCAGCGCTGCGCCCAGCGCAGGCGGTGGGCGGCTACCTCGAAGGACGTCCCGGAACGGAACGCCACGCTGGTGCGTCCGGGCGGGAGCAGATCCACCGGCCGGGCCGACAGCACGGCCTTGTATGCGGCGCCTTCGGTCAGGCCGGCGTCTTCGGGCAGGTCGATCCGGTTGCGATCGGTGGTGCCGGTCCAGGTGAAGTCGCCGTCGCGATCGGTAATGCGCACCTCATATCGGGTGGCTCCGGGCACCTCGGTCCAGCTCAGGCAACACGCGCCGGCCGGAACGACCTGTCCTTCGACTGGTCGCGTGAAGCGGGCCTCTACTTCGCCGCGAACCGCCATGTCCGCGCCGACCGGGCGTGGCGGCAGGAAGAGGACCCCAACCAATGACGCCACGATGGCCAAAGTCGCTGCGATACCTGCCGCGCGCGCCAAACCCGAGGACCAGGACGCAGCAGCAGGCGTTGCGCCCAGATCGATCTCGCCGTCGCGAACCAGGCGTCTTGCGCAGGCGTCCAGATCACGGTGAAGCCGGCAGGCGTGACAGACCAACACGTGAGCCTCGAGCTCGCGCCGCAACACCGCGTCGAGGTTGGGGATGTCCAGCCGCCAGATCTCTTCTCCCACGTTCGGGTCGACGCATTCGTAGGAGGTGGCGGAGTGTTCCGTCGTCATCCTCGTCCTCCACTGATCGTGATCGGATTCATCGACGTGTCCTTCTGGTGTAACGACTACCGAACCGTCTTCGGTTGAAGAATTTCATGACTTTTTTCAGGCAGATGTTTTTACGGTGATAAATGCCCTGCACCGACGACAACCCGGCCTTCCGGCGCAAGATCTCGATGGAAGTCTCCTCTAGGTAGATGTCCCGCAGCAGCCTCCGGCAGTCCGGATCGAGGGACGCCAGGGCCTCGGCCAGCAGGTTGCGGGTCTCCTGGGCATCCAGCAGGTCGAGCGGGCTGGCGTCTGCGCACGGAATGCGCCCGGCCATCTCGTCGATATCGACACCTTGTCGCAGCCGGCGCCAGTGATAGAGGTTGCGGCAGCGGTTCAGGGCGCAAGTGACCGCAAAAGCCTCAGGGTTGTCGGGGCTCACCCCGGATGCCCGCAAGTACTGCAGTATGGCCAGCAGCGTGTCCTGGACGATATCATCCCGGTCGGGATCGTTGGCGGACAGAAAAGCATAGACGACCCCGCGCACCTCCACGTCAAGGGTTGCGCAGACCCCCCGGCCTGCCGCATCATCCCCCGAGACGTACGCCGCGATGTCGCGTTTCAAGGCCTTGCGGTCCAACGTCATCTCAGTCCGATGGTAAGACGTTCACGGCTGGCTCCCACTCCGGGGACTGCTGGTGTCGATGTGCGAACGGAGCCTGCATGCCCCACACGCGTCGAGGGTGTTCGAATTTTATTAGAATCATACTATGCAGTCGCGATCGCTGTCCAGCTTTGTGGATCGCGGCGCTGTTCGCGGCGGTCCTGGTGGCGATATCGGGAGGCTGCGGGGATGGCGGGACCGACGCCACGACGGACGGCGTGCCTCTCTCGCCTGGACTCCGCCCCCTCGTCGAGGCCGCTCTCGACGCCCTCGACGGTCCCGACCGGGGCCGCACCGACGTCGCACGGGACCTGGACCTCTATGCCGACCTGCAGCAGGCGCTCTGCGATCCGTACCGGTGCGGGGCCGCCGTGGACAGCCTATTCGCGGCGTGGACGTCGGCGCCAACAAATTTCCTGTGGCCGGAACTGGCCATGCGCAACCGGTCGTACCTGGGACGCCCCGATCGCCTGGCGGAGATCCTCGACCGCTACGACCTGTCAGACACGACGACAGCCGTCGGCGCCTACATTCGCGGCTGGCGTAATGTGGGCTACACCTCCGGCGGTGAGGAATTTCGCCGGGCCTGGGAGATGCGCGACCAGCTGGAGCCGCTGCAGGCCTTTTGGCTGATCCTGAAGCTGGCCTGGATCGAGCGGCTTGCGGGCGACGGCACGCGGGCCTTCTCGCTGGCCACGGACGCGCTGCCCCGGGCTCGGGAACTTGGCGGCCGCCGTGCGGAACTGGTGGTATGGACGGAGATCGCACGGGCCCTGAATAGGATGGACCGCCTGGACGACGCCCTGCACGCAGTGGGCGTTGCGGAACGTCTGGCCGGGGCCGTCGTGCGGGAGACCGGCAATGTCTTCCTGATGCAGAGCCAGCGCCTGCTGCGCGCCGACATCCTGGCGGCGCGGCGCGAAACCGAGGCGGCCCTCGCCCTGTACGAGGCTTGCGCCGATACCTGTCTAGACCACCGTCTGCTCACGCTGGCTGCCAAGAGCCTGAACCATGGCGGCATACTCACCGCCGGTACCGGCGACTACGAGGCGGGCCTGCGCCTGTACCACAAGAGCCTGCGGATCGCCCTCGCCGCCGAGGATTCCCTGAACGTCCCGCGGCACTTGATGAATATCGCCCGTAGGTACCGGCTTCTGGGAAATCTGGATTCCTGCCTGGTCTATCAACGCCGGGCCGAGGTCTGGGTCGAGGCCTACCCGGACCTGCGCAACCGCGCTCGCCTGCCCCTGATGCAGGCCGAGTACCACGCTCAGGTCGGCGATTACGCCACGGTCGATTCGCTACTCGCCGCTGCGGCCGCCATGACGCCCAACCTGACCACCGTGGAGGCGCTGGCGGAACTCCATCTCCAGATCATCAAAGACGGCCTGGAGCGCGGCTCTCCCGACGCAGCTTATCGCTCGATCGCCCTGCTCGATTCCCTGCGCGATCGCCTGGGCGACTCTCTCGCCGACCGCAACGTGATCGTGGATGTGGACCTGCACTCCGCCGAGTTCCTGACGCGGCAGGGACAGTTCGCCCGGGCCCTCGCGGCCCTCGACCAGGCGCGAGACGCCCTCGAGCACCGACCCGACCCCACCCGCTCCTGGCAGCTGGCGCGGACGCGCGGGACGTTAGCGCGCCGTCGCGGCGACCTAGCCGGGGCCGAGGTGTCGTACCGTGAATGCGTCGGCTTGGCCGAACGGATCGACGACCCAGACCTGCGCGCCACCGGCAGCCTGCTGCTCAGCGTCGTGCTCATGGACCAGGACCGGTTCGCCGAAGCCCGCTCCGTCCTCGGGGGCGACGGTGGCCGCTACCGCACGCGGCTGTCGGTGCGGCTCTTTCGCGGTATGGCCTACACGGGCGAGGGGCGGCACGACGACGCGCTGGCCGAGCTGGAGGCCGCGCGCGACCTATGCACTCCCTGGTCGCCGCGCGACCTGGTGGCAAGGATCGACCTGGAGACAGGCCGCGCCCAGGCTGACGCCGGAAGGGTCGAAGAGGCCGGCGAGGCCTACGCAAGGGTCAGGGACGAGCTTTCGAGGCACAGAACGACCCGGCTGTTCGGGACCGAGGCGGATTATTATGGCGATCTGAGACGCGAGCTGGTCGAGGCCGAGCTGAGCCTGACAACCCGTACCGGGCGGCACGTGTCGACGAGCGAGGAAGCGCGGCGGGCCCTGGAGCAGACGTGCGCCCTGCTGCCGGGCTGGCGGACTAGCGGCGACGCGGCCGGCGCATCCGGCGATTCCTGGCACACGCCGCAGATGGTCTTCTTCTGCGGGAAGCGAGCCTCCTTCCGCTGGGACATAGCCGCGGCGGGCCTGACGCTAAGCCGGCTGGCGGGGGAACGGGAACTGGCGATGCAGCTGGGCACGGTGCTGGCCGACCTTGGCCATCCCGGACGCGACACGGTCGTGGACGAGATGGTTGCGCTTGTCGCGGCGCTGGGCGGCACCCCGCCGGACTGGCACGACGGACAGACGCTTCTGGTGGTCCCCGACGGCGTCCTGCGCGGCGTGCCCTGGGTGGCCCTGCACGGATCACGACGGGAGGACGGTTGGCTGGATCTGGGGCCGATCGTCATCTCGGATACGCCGTCGTCAAACCCTGCGGCGGCTGCCCGGCACACCCGACCGGGGCGGCTGCTGGCGCTGGGCGTCGACGACGTCGCCCGTGCGAAGGTCGACGGCCTGCCGCCCCTACGCCACGCCGAGCGCGAGGCCCGCGAGATCCACGGCCGGTGGCCGGCGGACCGGGCTGAGTTGCGCGTCGGCGGCGGAACCGTCGCCGCAGACCTGAGATCGGAACCGCTCTCCGGATACGACGTGATCCATGTGGCCAGCCACGCGGTCGTCTACCGGGGGTCGTCGCGCGAGGTGTCGCTGTTGCTGGATGGCGACTGGAACGCACCACTGACCATGCGCGAGATCCGCGGCCTCGACCTGGACGCCGAGCTGGTCTTCCTGTCCTGTTGCGAGGCGGCCGACGGCTCGACCTTGAACGCGGGTCAGGCCCATGCCGACCTGGCGAGCGGTTTCCTGGACGCAGGGGCCGCATCTGTCGTGGCACCGATTCTGATGATCGAGGACGAGGCCGCCCAGCACCTGGCCGGACTGTTCTATGACGGGTGGCTGGCGGGCAAATCGGCGGCCGTCGCGCTGCACGACGCGCAGATCGCCATGCGCGACGGCGATCCGCGCCTATCCCACTCGTTCTACTGGGCGTTCTACCTCGTCCTCACCTCACACGGCCCCTAGTCCCGCAGCTGTCCCACCTCCCAGTCTGAGAAGTGGTTCACCTGGAACATCACCTGCAGACCGGCCCGACCGGGATGCACGTCCACTTCGCCGAACTCCTCGTAGCGAACGTCGACGACCTCACCGTCCTCGTAGACGGGCGTCACGTGCCAGAAATGGGTCGGCATCCGCTCGTCCCTGGGCATGTACGTGCCCAACACCGTCACCGGCTCCAGGAACTGCATCCCGTGGGGCTCGAGGCGGAAGACGAGCGGCAGCCCGCGTTCGGCGAAGGCCATGTACGAATCGAAGGTGGGCACGCGCAGCGTGAACTCGACGGGCAGGGAATCGGTGGTGTTAAGCGCGCCGGGCGGGACCAGCAACCCAAAGTTGCTGTCCTCGGGCCACGTTTTGGCAGCGCCGGTGAGCAGCCCGCCCCACCTGGGCGAGATCGTACCCGTGATGACTTCGTAGTCCAGAGATTGGAGCAAGGCGTGGTGGGCCAGCGGAGTCGTGGTGTTCATCTTGGCGGCAAGATCGGCGCCGTCCTCCTTGAGACCCACGGGATCGGTCTGACAGCCGACCACTGCGGCCAGGATCGCAGTCACGAGTACGAGCTTGAACTGGGTGCGCATGGAAATCTCCTTCATTCAGTGATCGGGGCCAGCGTTCTCCCCGGGAACAAGTCGCCGGGCGGAGTCGGCCGGATTGATCGAACGCCAACCCCGCTCCATGACGACAAGCTTGAATCATTATTTTAAAGCGTTTTTGTGCTCGTGTGACAAAAATAGATTTTTAGGGCGTCCGGCGGCCGGGTGGGATGAGCTGTCACCAAGCGAAGGCGCGATGCACAGTGGAGCGACTGATGCAAAACCTAGGCATCTGCGGGGCAGTACGAGGCCGGAAGCCCAAGACGACGATCCCCGACGAGGCGGCGGCTCGCCCGGCCGACCTGGTCGAACGCGACTTCACCGCCTATCAGCCCAACCAATTGTGGGTGGCGGACCTGACCTACGTGGCGACCTGGCGCGGGTTCGTGTACGTCGCGTTCGTCATCGGCGTGTTCTCGCGGATGATCGTGAGCTGGCGTGTGTCGAGCCCTCGGTAGGCAGCGTCGGCGACTCGTACGACAACGCGATGGCGGAGACGATCATCGGGCTGTACAAGACCGAAGTGATCCACCGGCTCGGTCCTTGACACAATGTCGATCACGTCGAGTTTGAGTCCCTCGACTGGGTGAACTGGTTCAACAACGGGCGGCTGCTCGAGCCGATCGGAAACATCCCACCAGCCGAGTTCGAGGAATCATGTACCGCCCGCAGAGCGGGCGGTTTGATGAAGGCCCCCAGAGGGGGCCTCCAACACAAGAAGAGGGCTAAAGCCCTCCGAGGCTCAGTTGCTCCTGCCGACGCTCTTCTTCCTCCTGGGCTCGGATTACGCGCGAACCATAGACTCGTCCAAGCCTACCGTGCTGGCGCAATACCCCCGGGACCAAAAGTGGAAACCCGTGAAATTCTTCGTCTTCCCCAGGTACTGACGATGAATCTGGATCGCCGACTTCCCCTTCAAAAACCCAACCGTGTTGGCGACGCTAAACTTCGGCGGGATCGACAGACACATGTGCACGTGGTCGGCCAAGGCGTGACCCTCCACGAGTTCTACACCGTGTTGCCGACACAATCCTCGCAAGATCTGACCGATCCCCTTTCTCAGCTGGCCAAACAGCACCTTCTTGCGGTACTTTGGAACGAACACGATGTGGTACCGACAGTACCATCGTACGTGAGACTGGCTCTGCCATTCTCGCATCTCGGTCTCCTTTCCTTTTGAACTGGGCAGTTCTGGGAAAGGAGACCGTATATCATATATGCACGCCGTTACGGCAGAGCCATTTCGAGTCTCGCCGCCAGAGGCGGCGGCTTACCAGGGTTGAGTTA
>JAHIYU010000106.1 GCA_018814885.1 bacterium
CGATGGCGAACAGGCCGGGCACGGCGGTCTCCATCAGGCCGTCCACCTGCACGAAGCCGCGGCGGTCGACCACGGCGTCGACCGTGTCCAGTCCCAGGTCGTCGGTCACGGGGCGACGGCCGGCGGCTACGAGCAGCTTCTCCGCGGTGACGGTGACCTCCTCGCCGGAGGCGACGTCCGTGAGCCTGGCGCTCACGCCGTCGGCGCCGACCGACACGTCCGAGGCGCGGTGGCCGGCGTGGATCTTCACGCCCTTGCGCCCGAGCGCGTGCGCCAGCTCGGCGGAGCAGTCGGCGTCCTCCAGGGGGATGATGCGCTCGAGCATCTCCACCAGCGTGACCCGGCAGCCGAAGGCGTTCATGACGTCGGCGAACTCCACGCCCACCGCGCCGGCGCCCAGGATGATCAGGGAGTCCGGCACCGCAGAGATGGAGAGCAGGTGGTCGCTGGTCAGGACGCGCGCGCCGTCGGGCTCGATCCCGGGGATGCGCGAGGTGGTCGAGCCGGTGGCCAGGATCACCTTGGCGGCCGTGATCGTCAGCGGATCCTCCCCCTCGCGCGCGACGACCACGCGGCCGGGGCCGTCGAGCCGCCCGTGGCCGCGCACCACCTCGACCCCGCTCCGCTCCACCAGCGCGGCGACGCCCAGGCTGACCTTGCGTACCACCAGGTCCTTGCGCTTGAGAACCTTGTCCCAGGCGAAGGCCGCCTCGCCGACGGTCACGCCGAAGGTGCGCGCCCCCTTGCGGCACAGCTCCCAGGTCCGCGCCGACTGGATCAGGGCCTTGGTCGGGATGCAGCCCCGCAGGCCGCAGGTGCCGCCGAGGCGGTCGTCCTTCTCCACCAGCACGGTGTCGAGGCCGTACCGGGCGCCGCGGGCGGCGGCCACGTAGCCGCCGGGCCCGGCGCCGATCACAACGAGATCGCAGGTGCGTTCGGTCATGTCTCTCTCCGGGGAATGTGTTCGCCTGGATCATAGGCGACCCGCGCGGGGAATGCCAGCGCCGGACCGGATCGTCGATTGACGCCCCACCACCCGCTTCCTATCATTCGAGTGCGGAGCCACCAAGAAACCGCGGGATCGTGCGGACCACGCTCGCGGACTCGTGCGAAGGTCCCATGATTCCCGGGAGGACCCATGAAGATAGCTGTCTGCGTGAAACAGGTGCCCGACTCGGAGACCCGGATCACGATGTCCGGCCCGGCCGCCGAGCTCGACCGGTCCGGCTTCACCCGGGTGCTGAACCCCTACGACGCCTACGCAGTAGAGGAGGCGGTCCGGATCAAGGAGCGCCTGGGCGGCGACACCGAGATCACCTCCATCACCGTCGGCCCCGAGCGGGTCATGGAGTCCATCAAGAAGGACTGCCTGGCCGTGGGCTGCGACAGGTCCATCCGCATCGACGAGCCCGCGCTGGAGAACGCCGAGCCCCTGCAGATCGCCAAGGTGCTGGCCGCGGTGATCAAGCGCGACGGCTACGACCTGATCCTGGCCGGCAAGCAGGCCATCGACGACGACGCGGGACAGGTCGCGGTGATGATCGCGGAGCTCCTCGACTGCGGACACGCCGCAGTGGTCAACAAGCTGGAGCTCGGTGACGGCACGTTCACGGCGACGCGCGAGATCGAGGGCGGCGCCGAGATCGTCGCCGGCCAGCTGCCCGCGGTGATCACCTGCCAGAAGGGCCTGAACGAGCCCCGGCTGCCGAGCCTGCCCAACATCATGAAGGCCGGCGCCAAGCCGCAGGAGACGCTCGCCTGTGCGGACCTGGGAATCGAGGTCCCCGCCGCCCTGAGCAAGATCACGACGTACACGCCTCCCGCGCCCCGCGCCGCGTGCAAGATCATCGAGAACGACGATCTCGCCGCCGCCGCCAGGGAACTTGTGCGTCTGCTGCGCGAGGAAGCCAAGGTCATCTGACAGGGAGAACCGACATGCCGAACATCGCAGTCTTCATCGAGCAGCGCGACGGCCAGATCAAGCAGGTGGCCTGGCAGATGATCACCCGGGCCCGCGAGATCGTCGACGCCGCCGGCGGCGAGGTGTGGGGCGTGCTGCTGGGCGAGGCCGACGCCGCGGCTGCCGGGAAGCACGGCGCCCACAAGCTCTTCACCGCCACCGGCGAACACTTCGCCAGGTACAACAGCGAGGCCTGGAGCCGGTCCCTGGCCGCCTTCTGCGTGGCGCACGAGCCCGACCTGATCCTGCTGGGCGTGACCTCGCTTGGCAAGGACCTCGGCCCGCGCCTGGCCGCGCGCCTGGACTGCGCCTGCCTGAGCGACAGCGTGAGCCTCGACCACGACGGCGGCTTCAAGGTCCGCCGGCCCATCTTCGCGGGCAAGTGCTACACGGACGTCACCTTCTCGTCGCCGACCGCCGTGGTCGGCATCCGGCCCAACGCCTTCACCCTGGGCGAGGGCGGCGGCGCCGAGGCCGCGGCCGAGACCTTCGACCCGGGCCTGGACGCCTTCGCGCCCAAGGCCTCGGTGACGGAGATAAAGGCCACAGCCGCCGGCCGCATCGAGCTGACCGAGGCCGAACGCATCGTCTCGGGCGGGCGCGGCATCAAGGAAGCCGACAACTACAAGCTGATCGAGGAGACGGCCGCCGCGCTCGGCGCCGCGGCGGGCGCCAGCCGCGCCATCGTGGACGCCGGCTGGATCGACCACTCCCACCAGGTGGGCCAGACCGGCAAGACGGTCTCCCCAAACCTGTACGTGGCGGCCGGGATCAGCGGCGCCATACAGCACCTCGCGGGCATGAGCAGCAGCAAGTGCATCGTCGCGATCAACAAGGACCCCAACGCGCCCATCTTCAAGGCGGCCGACTACGGCATCGTGGCGGACCTGTTCCAGGTGCTGCCGGCCTTCAAGGAGGCGGTGGAGGCGTTGGACTAGCTCTGATCCCCAAGAGACGTGAGGCGGACCGCGCATGCGGTCCGCCTCTTGCATGCACGGGGTTCGGTTCACCCCGAAGCCAGACGAAAACCCGCTTCCCCGAGCTTGTCGCGCAGGACGTCGCGCCATTGGCCGGCGTCTTCGATCCGGTCGTAGACGGCACCGCTCAGATCGGGAGGCAATTCGAGGTTCGGATAGACCTCGGCAGCCTCTTTCAGCAGGACGAAGACGTGTCGCCAGTCAAGAAGGCCGTAGAAAAAACCCAATTCCAGGATGACATTCCGCCTGGAACGGAACTGGAGCGCCCTTTCGCCGACGCCCTCTGCATCGTACTGTCGTCTCGCTGCGCCGATGTCGTCGGCCGACAACAGCACGATCGCGAACTTGATGTCTCTTCCCCGCAGCATGTACTTCTGCCAGAGTGATTGCGACGGACCGCCGATGACTCGTCAAGTCGCTGCGATCATCAACGCATGCGCTCCGCCGCCCGCCCCACCGCCGCGTCCGCCTCGTCCACCAGCTGCTGCAGGATGGTGCGCATGGGCTGGATCTCGTGGACCAGGCCCACGGACTGGCCGGCCATCAGCGAACCGCGTTCGACGTCGCCGTCGACGGCGCCGTCGCGCAGGCTGCCCACCCAGTACTTCTCCACCTCGTACTGGGCGTCGACGCGGTTGATGTCGCCGCGAGCCAGCTTCTCCAGCAGTTCCATCTGCAGGTCGCCGAACCTATCCATGGCCTTGTTCCTGAGCGCGCGCACGGCGACCACGGGCAGCTTGGAGCTGTACTGGGGGGTGGAGATGGCCTCGCGGGCGCGGGCCTTGATGAAGGCTTCCTTGAATTTCGGGTGCGCCTGGCATTCTTCGGCCACCACGAACCGGGTGCCGAGCTGGGCGCCGGCGGCGCCCATCATGCACAGATGGCCGATCATGGCGCCGTGGGCGATGCCGCCCGCCACGAAGATGGGCAGCTCGTCGGCGTAGTCGAAGAGGATGTCCTGCAGCAGGACCGTCGTCGAGACGTGGCCGATATGGCCGCCCGCCTCGCTGCCCTCCAGGACCAGCGCATCGGCGCCGAAGCGGATCATCCGCTTGGCCATCGAGGCCGTCGAGGCGAAGCACACGACCTTGGCGCCGCTGTCCTTGGCCTTCTGCACCTCGCTCTGGCGCGGGATCGAGCCGGCGAAGACGATGTGGCTCAGCTTCTTCTCGCAGCAGAGCTCCAGGTGGTCCCGGTAGTTGGGCGCGATGACGATGATGTTCGCCGCGAAGGGCCGATCGGTGAGGGTGCGGGTCTCGTCGATGACGTCCGCGAACATCTCCGGCGGCATGTTGCCGCCGGCCAGCGACGCGAAGCCGCCCATGTTGCTGACCGTCGAGACCAGCTGCGGATCGGAGATCCAGGTCATGGCGCCGCACAGGATGGGCAGCTCGCAGCCCAGAAAAGCCTGTCCCCTGGCCCACAGCCTGTCGAGACGAGCCGTCGACGCGACCGGATCGTAGTACGCCATCATCGCCTCCGGGTGAAGGAAACCGCCCCCCGGCTCGAGGGGCGGTTATATCATACCGTGTCGATCCTGATTGGCAAGTTCAATTCAGATTCGCGCGGTCAAGGAGCGCTCCACCATTTCGGCGAGGTCCAGCGCCCGCAGCCGCTCGTCCCGGTCGGTCTCCTTGATGCCGTCGCCGATCATGGTCAGGCAGAAGGGGCAGGCGGTGCAGACCTCCGCGGCGCCCGTCGCGGCGGCCTCGTCCACGCGGTTGTGGTTGATGCGGGTGCCCTCGGACTCCTCCATCCACATCCGCGCGCCGCCGGCGCCGCAGCAGAAGCCGTCGCGGCCGTGGCGGGACATCTCCACGCGGTCGACGCCCAGCGCGTCGATCACCGCGCGGGGCGCCTCGTAGACGCCGTTGTGCCGCCCCAGGTAGCAGCTGTCGTGATAGGTCGCTTTCGCGCCGACACCCGTCTTCACCTTCAGCTTGCCGTCGCGGATCAGCTCCGAGAGCAGCTGCGCGTGGTGGATCACGTCGGCGGCCTCCCAGTCGAACTGGGGATACTCGTTGCGGATCATGCTGAAGCAGTGCGGGCAGGCCGTGACGACCTTGCGCACCCTGTGCTTCTTGAAGGTCGCCACGTTCTGCTGCGCCTGCATCTGGAAGAGGTACTCGTGGCCGGACCGCCGCGCCGGGTCGCCGCAGCACCCCTCGTCGGTGCCCAGGACGGCGAAGTCCACGCCGGCCTTCAGGAGCAGGCGGCACACCGCGCGCAGCACGTCCTTGTTGCGCTCGTCGAACGATCCGGCGCAGCCCACGAAGAGCAGGTACTCCGCCCCGCCCTTGTCGCGCAGCCGGGGCACCGGCAGCTCGCCGATCCAGTCCTCGCGCGCGGCGGCGCCCACGTTCCAGGGATTGGAGTTGGTCTCGAGGCCCTTGATGGCCGCGGCGAACTCCGTCGGCATGCGGGCTTCCATCATCATCAGGTGACGGCGCAGGTCGATCACGTGGTCGACGTGCTCGATGGACACCGGGCAGACCGTCTGGCAGTAGCCGCAGGTGGTGCAGGCCCACAGCACGTCGTCGCCGATGACGCCGCCGGCCAGGGGAACGCGCGCGATGCCCGCCGACGCCGCGGCCGCCTGTTCGGCCCGCCCCGCGTGCTTCAGCTTGCCCACGACCTCGATCTGCCTGGCCAGCGCATAGAGCTCGTCGCGCTGGTCGGTGATCAGTTCGCGAGGCCGCAGCGCCTTGCCGGTGGTCGCGGTCGGGCAGTGGACGGTGCAGCGCCCGCATTCGGTGCAGGTATACATGTCCAGGATGCGGCGCCAGCCGTGGTCCTCGAGCTTGCCGACGCCGAAGCTCTCGCGCCCCTCGAATTCCATCCGCTGCACGACCGCCGGCGGGTCCAGCTTCATGGTGTACACGTTGACCAGGGCCGTCAGGACGTGGAAGTGCTTGCCGTACGGGAGGTAGTTGAGGAACGCCAGGACCAGCACGACGTGGCTCCAGTACATCCAGGCCAGCCAGGCCTGCGCTGTGCCGGGCGCGCCCTCGAACAGGCCACTGAGGGCGGTGCCCACGAAGGCCCAGCCCGCCTCGCGGTGGGCGGGCTGCAGGGCGAAGAGCGCCGCGTCGCCGAGCAGGTCGGTGACCATCAGGGCGCCGATCCACAGCAAGATCGCCACGGCCTCGAGGCTCAGGTGCAGCCGCGCCGGGCGCACGAACAGCCGCCGCCAGATGCCGAACGACACCGCGCAGAGCACGACCACCTCGAAGGCGTCCTTGAGTGCGGCGTAGGCCAGGCCCGGCCAGCCGCCGAACAGAGGCAGGTTGAAGTCGGGAGCGAAGCCGCGCCCGATCAGGGTGACGGTGCGTATGGAGACGGCCAGAAAGCCGAAGAAGATCCACAGGTGCATCCAGCCGGCGGCCGGCTCGTACAGCAGGCGCCTCTGGCCGAAACCGATCGTGAACAGGCGGCGCAGACGCTCGCCGGGACGATCGCAGCGGGCGTCCCCTGCGGCCGCCTTGAGCAGCCACATGCGCCCGGCCATGGTGTCGACGAAAAAGGCCAGCGCGGAGAGCAGCAGCAGGGTCATCACGACGGGGTTCATGGCTCCATCCTTGGCTGTGGCGTGCGGCGACGTGTCGTACACGTCGAAGGTAGCAACGCCGGGTTCGCCGGAAAAGTCTAAAATGGCCGTCCCGCAGGACCGCGCCCGGCGAGGCCGCGAAATGCTGGACATCAAGGGCCGCTCCCGGTAGATTCAGCGGGCTGTCGACACGGCGACGGGATCCGGCGGGACGGGCCCGTTTTTTCTTGGCCGGGGAGGAAACCATGAACGAATCCGGAGCTCCCATGCACGCCGACGGCACGCCCGACGACCGTGTGGCCGCGATCCTGCGGGACATGAAACGCGTGGCGGTGGTCGGCATCTCCGACAAGCCCGAACGCGCAAGCCACGGCATCACGAGATTCCTCGTGGGCCTGGGCGTCGAGGTGGTCGGCATCAATCCCATGCTCGAGGAGGTTCTGGGGGTCAAGGTCTACCCGAGCCTGGCCGATGTACCGGGTTCGCTCGACGTGGTGGACATCTTCCGCCGCAGCGAGACGGTGCCGCCGGTCGTCGACGAGGCCATCGCCGTCGGCGCCGGGACCGTCTGGATGCAGGAGGGCGTCGTCAACGAGGACGCCGCCAGGGCAGCCCGCAATGCCGGCCTGGACGTGATCATGGACCGTTGCATCTACAAGGAATGGCTGCGCCTGCTCAACGGCTGAGCGGAGGATGAGGATGGAGAGGGTACTGGTCACCGGCGCCAACGGCTTCGTGGGAGGCTGGCTGGTCGCGGACCTGCTGCGGGATGGTTGCGAGGTGCTGGGCGTGGGCCGCGTGCCGGACCCCGCATGTGCGCCGGCGCAGCTCGGCGCGTTCGCGTTGACCGGCACCGACGGCGGCGGCACGGCCACCTACGCGGGCGAGGACGGCACCTGGCGTTTCCGGGACCTGGATCTCGCGGCGGAAGGTGCGGCGGCCGGCCTGCTCGAGGAGTTCCGGCCCGGGTCGGTCTACCACCTGGCCGCCCAGAGTTCGGCCGCGCTCTCGTTCGAGGAACCCTTTCTCACCTTCGACGTGAACGTCACGGGGGCCTTGCGGCTGCTGGAGGCCCAGCGCGCGCTGCCCGCGGCTGACCGCCCCTTGGTGCTGGCGGTCGGTTCGTCGGAGGAATACGGGCCGTCAGGCGCCAGGACCCCTCTGGACGAGTCGGCTCCCCTGAATCCCATCTCGCCCTACGGCGTCTCCAAGGTGACCCAGACGCTGCTCTGTCGGCAGTACGCGCTCTCCTTCGACCTCCCGGTCGTGCTGGCGCGCCCCTTCGCCCATACCGGGCCGGGACAGTCCACCGTCTTCGCCTACCCGTCGTTCGCGCGGCAGATCGTCGCGGTCGAACGCGGCGAGCAGGAGCCCGTCCTGCGTGTGGGCGATCTGTCCCCCCTGCGCGACTATCTGCACGTCAGGGACGTGATCCGGGCCTACCGCCTGTTGCGCGCAAAGGGCGAGCCCGGCGAGATCTACAACATCGCCTCGGGCGCGGGCGTGTCCATGCAAAAGGGGCTGGACATCCTCCTTGCAGCGTCGGAATCTGAGATCGGGGTTGAGCCCGACCCCGCGCGATTCCGTCCCTCGAACGTCCCCTACATGGTGGGAGACAGCGGAAAGCTCAACCGCGCCACCGGCTGGCAGCCGTCCGGCGCACTCGAAGATACGCTGCGCGAACTGCTGCAGTGGACCAGGGAGTATGCCGAATGAGTCGTATCTGCATGATAGGAACGGGTTACGTGGGTCTGGTATCGGGCGCCTGCCTGGCCGATTTCGGCCACGAGATCTGGTGCGTGGACATCAACGAGAAGCGCATCGCCGACCTGCACGCGGGCGTGATGCCCATCTACGAGCCCGGGCTGGACCGCCTCGTCGCCAAGGATGTCGGCGGCGGCCGCCTCTTCTTCACCACCTCCCTGGCCGAGGCCATGGAACACACCGACGTCATCTTCATCGCCGTGCAGACGCCCATGTCCGACACCGGCGAAGCCGACCTCACCTACGTCCTCAACGTGGCGGAGGAGATCGGCGGGCTGATGCGCAAATCCTACGTGATCGTGACCAAGAGCACCGTGCCGGTGGGCACGTCGCGCAAGGTGGAGCGCGCCATCCGTGGCGCCCAGCCGGAACCCATCCCGTTCGACATGGCCAGCAACCCCGAGTTCCTGCGCGAGGGATCGAGCATCGAGGACTTCATGCGTCCCGACCGCGTGATCATCGGCACCGAGAGCGCGCACGCCGAGAAGATCATGCGCGAGATCTACAGGCCCCTCTACCTGCTCGAGACGCCCATCGTGCACGGCAGCATCGAGTCGGCAGAGCTGATCAAGTATGCCTGCAACGCCTTTTTGGCCGTGAAGATCTCCTACATCAACGAGATCTCCCAGCTCGCCGACCACGTGGGCGCCGACGTCTCGCTGGTGGCGCGGGCCATGGGGCTGGACAAGCGGATCGGCCCGAAGTTCCTGCACGCCGGTCTGGGCTTCGGCGGCTCCTGCCTGCCCAAGGACACCAACGCCATCGTGCACATCGCCCGGGAGGCGGGCGGCGACATGTCCATCGTGCGCGCGGCGATCGCCGTCAACGCCGCCCTGCCGGACGTCGCCATGGCCAAGGCGCGCGATCTGCTCCCCGACCTGCAGGGCCGGACGGTGGCCCTGCTGGGACTGAGCTTCAAGCCGAACACCGACGACATCCGCGACGCGCCAGCGCGCCGCCTGGTGGACCTGCTGAGCGAGGCGGGCGCGACCCTGCGCGTGCACGATCCGGTGGCCATGGACAACTTCCGCGGGATCCGACCCGATCTGTTGTACTGCGACGGTCCCTACCACGCCGTCGAAGGCGCCGATCTGACCCTGCTGGTGACCGAATGGAACGAGTACCGCCAGCTCGACCTGTCGCGCGCCGCCGCCCTGATGGCCGGCAGGCGCTTCCTGGATTGCCGGAACGTCTACAACCACGAGATGATGGCCGAGCACGGCATCGAATACCGTTCCTTCGGACGCCCCCCGGGGGGGAGTCCGGCATGAAAGAGGAAATGATGCGTCGCGTCGATCGATATGACCTGGTCTCGCCCATGATCCCCTGCAAGGACGAGATCCTCGCAGGCATGGACCGCATCCTGTCCACGGGCAACTACATCCTGGGCGAAGAGGTCCGCGCGCTGGAGAGCGAGATGGCCACGGCCTGCGGCGGCGCCGACTCGGTGGGCGTGGCCTCCGGTTCTGCGGCGCTGTACCTGGCGCTGCAACTGTCGGGTATCAGGCCGGGCGTGGAGGTCATCACCACGCCCTACACCTTCGTGGCCACCATCGAGGCGGTGATCCGCCTGGGCGGCACGCCGGTCTTCGTGGACATCGGCCCCGACGATCTCAACCTGCGTCCCGCCCTGGTGGCCGACGCGGTGACCGACCGCACGCGCGTGATCCTGCCGGTGCACATCTTCGGCGTACCCTGCGACATGGATCCCCTGCTGGCGACCGCCGCAGAGCACGACCTGGACGTGGTGGAGGACATGTGCCAGGCCTTCGGCTCCCTCTATCGGGGACGGCCCTGCGGTTCCTTCGGTCGCATGTCCTGCCTCAGCTTCTACCCGACCAAGAATCTGCCCGGCATCGGCGACGGCGGCCTGGTGATCTGCCGCGAGACCGTCGACGCCGCACTCATCCGAAAACTGCGCGGGCACGAGACGGTGCGCATCGACGGCAGGCTCTGCGCCGGCTGGAACAGCCGCATCGACGAGATCCAGGCCATGGCCATCCGCATCCGGTTGGCCCGTTTCAACGACGAACAGGCCGACCGCGACCGCGCCGCCGCCATCTACGACGAGACCATCCCGGCGGCCAATCGCTTCTCCGGTTACGCACCCGGCGGCGGTTTGCGCGTCACGCACCATCAGTACTGGATTCGCGTGCCCGAACGTGGCAGACTGGAAGCGCGGTTGAAGGCGGCCGGGATCGACTACGGCATCTACTACGCCCCACCCCTGCATCGCCACGAGCTGGCGGAATATTGCCGCCGCCACGGCGAGATGCGCCACGCCGAGGCGGCCGGCGAGCAGATCCTGACGCTGCCCATCTACCCCGCCCTGCCCGTGGACACCGCGCGGAGGATCGGCGATCTGGTGAGCAGACATCTGGACGAATGCGGCGTCTGAGCCTCACGCCGCATGAATCGGGAGAGGAGTCCGTGAAGAGCACCGACACATTCACCCTCGGCACCCTCGACGGCCGGCTCAACCGGGCCCAGACGCAGATCGTCATCGAGAGACTGCGCCGAGCGCATCCCAAGGCCCTCTTCGACATGGTCACCGTGGCCGATCCCACGGCCCATCGCGAGAGGGCCATGGAGCTCTACAGCACCCATTCGCCCGCGGAGGTCTCGTTCCTGCAGGAGCAGCTGCTGGACGGCAAGTACCAGATCGTCGATCTCTGCGCCGAGGACCTGAGAATGCCCATGCCCGACGGCCTGGCCATCGCCGCCGTCCTGGAACGCGATACGCCCTACGACGCCTTGCTGCACAAGCAGGGGATCATCGCCGACGACCTGCCGGAAGGCACGCGCGTCGGCGTGCTCAGCCACCGTTCCCAGACGCAGATTTCCATGCTCTGGCCCCATCTCAAGCCCGTGCTGCTGCGGGGCGGGACGGTCGCCGCGCTGACGACCTTCCTGCAACAGGACGAGGTGGAATGCCTTGCCATCCCCGCGGCGATCGGTGAACGGCTGGGCGTGCAGGACCTGGTCTCGGAGATCTTCTTCCCGGAGATGATGCTGCCCGGGGCCGGTCAGGGATTGATCGCCCTGCTCGCACGCGCGGACGACACCCAGACCATCGCCATGGCCGCAGCCGTCGATTCGGCCCAGTCGCACCAGGAGATGCTGGGCGAGCTGGCCTTCCGCGAGAGGATACGCTCCGATCAGGACTGCCCCGTCGGCGTGCTCGCCCAGGCCAACGACGACAACCTGATCATCACCGGCGCCATCGGGTCGCGTTCGGGCTGCGCACCGACCCAGGCCGTGGTCAAGGGCGACGCCAGGGCCGCGGCCGACCTGGGCGTGCGCCTCGCCGAGGAGCTGCTGCAGAACACCTCGTCCCTGATCGATCTGCTGGAAGCGGATTTCCCCGACGGTCTACCCGACGATCACGCCGACCCCTTCGGCCAGGAACGGGAACCGACCCTCAAGGAGGGCGTGCTCGAGGAGCTGGAGCCGGACGACGACGAGGACGACCTGGACGAGTACGCCCTGCCCCGGGATGACCTCTAGTCCGTGGCGGAAAGCGCCGAGGCGATGGCCGCCGCGGCGAAGGGATTGTCCATCTGAGCGGTCCCCACCTGCACCGCCACCGCGCCCACCGCGAAGAACTTGAGCGCGTCCCCGAGCCTGCGGATCCCACCCACGCCCACGACCGGCAGTCCCGTCTCCCGCACGATCTCGTCCACCTTGGCCAGGGCCACCGGCAGAATCGCCGGCCCGCTGTAGCCGCCGCGGCGGCCTGGCAGCACGGGGCGTCCCGTGTTCAGGTCGATATCCATGCCGATCAGGGTGTTGATGGCCGTCACGCCGTGGGCGCCGCCATCGGCCGCCGCCTGCGCCAGTTCGGCGATACAGGCCGCGTTGGGGGTGAGCTTGGCCAGCAGGGCCCGATCGCCCGTCTCGCCGGCGGCCACCTGCACGCAGGCCCGTACCGTCGCCGGATCGCGACCGAAATCGACGCCGCCCTCGGCCACGTTGGGACAGCTCAGGTTCAATTCCACGCCGTGCCAGTGTGCGAAACCGGCCGCCGTCTCGCGCAGGCGGCGCGTCATCACGCCGAATTGCGCAGGCTCGGTACCGGCGATGCTGGCCACGAAGGGCACGGCGTTCGCCTCGAGGGCGGGTGCGATCTCGTCCAGGAAACGGTCCAGCCCGACGTTCTCCAGCCCGATGGAATTCAACGCGCCTGGGCCAGCGTCCCAGATGCGCGGCGGCAGGTTGCCGTGGCGGGGTGCAAGGGTGACCGTCTTGGTGACCACCGCGCCGACGCCATCCAGGGGCGAACCGCCGCCCGGCGACGTGATGTCGTGGCCGTCCAGCCCGTAGCCGAAACATCCGGAGGCGGTCCAGACACGGCCGGGAAAGACGCGTGGGCCGAGCCGAAACTCGTCGCGGGGATCGAAGGGCAGCCATGCGGGCAGAAGGCTCACGATTCGTCCACCCCTTCCGCGCAGCCGCAGCCGTTGGCCACCGCCGCCCGACCGGAGCTTGCCAGGTTCACGACAGCGGTGTCGAACACCGGGCCGTCCTTGCAGGCGGTGACATACCCGTCGCCATCGGCCCGGGGCACCACACAGCTGCGGCAGACACCGTAGCCGCAGCCCATGCGCTCCTCGACCGAGACGAGACACTCCCAGCCGCGCAGGCGCGCCAGTTCGGCCGCGGCACGCAGCAGGGCCGGCGGCCCGCAAGCCAGCACGCGACGGTGCTCGGCGTCCGTTTCCAGCACGCTCGCGGCCAGGGCGAGCACCGTGCCGGCAAACGCCC
>JAHIYU010000107.1 GCA_018814885.1 bacterium
CCAGCGCCAGCAACCCGGCCGGATCGTCGCGATAGGCGGCCTTGGCCATGACATGCGGGGCGAGCTCGGTGACGTCAGCGCCGGCCGCCGCCAGGGCTTCGGCGAGGCCCCTGGCGTCGGGGTCGCCGGCCAGGAGTTCCGCGCACGTGTAGACCTCGCTCGCGGCCACGCCCGCGTCCAGGGCGCGGCGGATCACGCGCGGCTCGTCCAGCAGGATGAGGCCCTCGCGCTCGCGGTGCCGTCGGTCGCGCAGCTTGACCAGCCGCTTGACCCGCGGGTTCTGCAGGCTGGTGATGCGTTCAACGGGCTTCATGACGCAGGTCCTCCAGCGCGCTGCGCAGGTCGTCCGGCAGGGGCGCGATGCCGCGCTTCGCGTAGTCGAAGCCCGCCAGGCCGGTCTCGGCCACCGCGACGTCGGCGCCGTCGGCCGGGCGGGTGACCAGGTAGGAGAGGCGGAAGCCGGCGCGTCCGGTCTCGGACACGCCCACCGCGATGCGCAGGACGTCGCCCGCGAAAGCCTCGCCCCTGAAGACCAGCGCGGCGTCGCCCATGATCAGCGGCACGCCGCCGCAGTCCAGTTCCGACCAGCCGTGCGCGGCCAGGAAACCCACGCGCGCCTCGTGCAGCAGGGCCAGCAGGCGGTCGTTGCCCAGGTGTCCGCCGTAGTTCAGATCCGTCGTGCGCACGGTGATCTCGGTCGTGTAGCCGTAGGACGCCAGGGGTGTCAGCGAAAGCCTGGGCATGCTCACCTCGATGATCGGGCTGGCCGCGGTCCGGACACCCGGGTAAACTAGCACAGCGGCGACGGCCGGTCAGCCAGGAGGTTCACGATGTCCCGCAGACCCTCGCTCACGATTCTCGCCCTCGCGGCCTGCTGGACGGGCGCCGTCGGCTGTCGCGGCGGCGCCGACGAACGGGCGGCCGCGGGGACGGAGATCCGCGACACCTTCCGGACGGCCCCGCCCGAGGCCTACCACTTCGACTGCGACGACGGCACCGTCATGGTCGTCCACGACGCGAACCTGTCCGGCGTGGACGAGGTGACCGTCTTGCTGCCCGGACGCACGGTGCGCCTGCCCCGCCTCGACGCCCCCGCCGGCGAACGCTACGGCGACGGCGAGGTGGTCTACTGGCGCCGCAGCGCGCGGGAGGCCACGCTCGAGGTCGCGGGGGAGCGGCTCCGCAACTGCGTGTTGGACCCCGCGCTGTCGAAGTGGGAGGACGCCAAGCTGCGCGGCGTGTCCTACCGCGCCCTGGGCAACGAGCCGGGCTGGGTGCTGGAGATCGGGCCCGAGCGCATCGTCTGGATCACGGGCTACGGCGGGACCCGCTACGTTTTCCCGGCAGCGACCCCCGAGATCGACCGGGACGCGCGCCGCACCACCTGGCGCTCGGCGGACGACGGTCGGGAGATCGTGATCGTCGTCACCGGCGAACCCTGCCTCGACGACGGCGATGTCGCGTATCCGACGACGGCCGGGATCACCTTCGACGGCCGGCTCTACACGGGCTGCGGCCGAGCCCTGCACTGACGGGAGACCGAGATGACCGAGGGCACACTCCGCCGCGTCGTGGATCTGCTGACGCGGTCGGCTCGTCTGAAGCATCTGCCGCGGACGGGCTGGCTCCTGCGCGGCGTCGAGGCGCCGGAGAGCATCGCCGCCCACAGC
Source organism: bacterium (assembly GCA_018814885.1). Taxonomy (NCBI): domain Bacteria; species bacterium. The sequence goes on from JAHIYU010000107.1 coordinate 1,671, forward strand.
CACGGCGTCGCGCTGATCGTCCTGATCCTGCTGGATCTGGTCGACGAACCGCTCGACCGGGGCCGGGCCTTGGCCATGGCGGTGCTGCACGATCTGCCGGAGGCGGTCATGGGCGACATGCCCGCGCCCGCATCGCGGTACCTGCCGGCGGGGGCCAAGCAAGCTGCCGAAGCTTCAATTCTCCGGGAGCTGGTCGAGGGGACGAGATCTGCCGAACGATGGGAGGAAACCTGGCGCGAGTACGCCGCGGCGGAGACCGCCGAGGCGAAGCTCGTCCACGATGCGGACCAGCTGGACAAGTTCCTGCAGGTCTTGATCTACCATCGATCCGGCCACCGCGACGTCGCCGAATTCTGGTCGTTGATGGACGCGCATCCCTGGTCCTGCCGGGCCAGCCGTGAATTGCTGTCGGCGATTCACGATCGGGCTGCCGTATGTTGACAATATATCAAAACTTGATAGAATCGTAGGCGGTAGGAAGAAGGCGCGCGTGCTATGATGAACAGCCTGCTGACTTTTCGCGCGCGATGTGCGAGGGAAAGCGTCACGGGTGCGCAGGATGACAACTCTGGCGGTTCTGCGACCGGGAACCCGACCGCAGCTGGAGCCCCATGATCATACGTCCGTTCCTCGATTTCATGATCCTCTGCTCCCAGCATCCGCTGTTCACGAGCATCGGGTTGCTGGGCTTGTGGTTGTTGACGCGACGCCGGTCGAGGAACGTGCTGGGCAATGCCGATGAATCGTGGCGCAAGATGCGGCCGGTGCTGGTCATCGTCACGGCGGGCGTCTTCATCTCCTTCCTGACGACCTGCTTCTGGTACATGACCCACGACGGCTACGCCAGCGATGTCGAGGCCATGGTGACGACGGTCGCCTGGTGGGTGAAGACAGGCGGCCAGCTGTACCACGCGCCGGACGCCGCCCAGCAGTACAGCGCGCTCTACGGACCGGCCATCTATCTCGTGACCGGCTTCTATCTCGATTTGCTGGGCCCTTCGATCTTCGCCTCGAAGGTGGGCTCGCTGCTGTCGCTGTACATCTCCCTGACCCTGCTGTACCTGACCATCCGCCGCTGGGTCTCCAACACGCTGGCCCTGGGCTTGACGACGATCGCGGTCCTGCTGTACTGGACCTGCGGCACCTCGTCGATGCTCGTGCGCGCGGATCCCTATCTGCTCGCCGCGGTGTGCCTGGGCATGTACAGCGCCGGATCACCCCGGCGCGTCCTGGCGGTGGCGGGCTCGGCCCTGGGAGTCGGCCTGGCGGTGAACCTCAAGCTCCATTCGCTCCTGTATATGCTGCCGGTGCTGACGCTGCTCGACGAACACCACGGCTGGCGCGCGACCGTCGCGGCCCTGGGCCTGGGCTTTGTCGTCGTGGTGGCACCCTTCGTCCTGCACGACAACATCTCGCTCTTGAATTACCTGTCCTGGCTGGAGATATCCGCCCACCACGGGCTGGAGCTGGAATCCCTGCCCCACCTGCTCTCGCGCGCGCTGTTCTTCGCCGTGCCGGTGCTGGTGCCGCTCTCCAGCGGCAGCTGGCCCGCGGACCGGCCCTGGATGCGCCGCGATCTGATCCTGGTCTGGATCGTGGGCAATCTGGTCGTGATCTTGCTGGCCATGAAGCCGGGCGCCGGACAGGTACACCTGCTGCCGATCATCCCCATCAACATGGTCTTCGCGGCCAGGCTGTGGCCCGCCGAGGGTATGCGCGGCCTGCTCTTTCCCGATATGCGCATCTCCTGGCGGCTGGGCGCTGTCATGTCGTTCCTGATCGCCGCCATCGTCTCGGGTTCCGTGTCCGGTTATCGCAGCGCCAGGCTGGCCAGTTCGTTGATGGAGCATTCCTCGGAGATCACCGCCGAGATCGGGGAGATCCTGGCCACTCATCCCGGGCGTACGATCAGCATGGGTTACGGCGGCGACGGCCAGTATTTCCACTGGACGAACCTGCGGCCCCTGCTCATCTTCGCGGGACAGCCCCTGCTGCTCGACGCCATCTCGATCATGGACTCCCGGCGCGCATACCGTGAGTTTTCCCCGGCGACCATCGATGCCATCGAAGCGGGCGTGATCGACCTGTGGCTCGTGCCGCGACAGCAGCAGCCCTTCTCGCTGCCCAATTGGTATCCGCCCCACGAGGAGATATTTCCCGAGGAATTGCGGACCCGCTTCGCCGAGCACTTCCGGCTCGAGGGTCGGGCCCGCTTCTTCGATCTGTGGGGCTGGGACCGGACGGCATCCCTGGGTGCGATCACCATCGATACCGCCGCTGACGACGAGGATGTCGCGTCCGGGGACTGATCCCTACTTCCTGTTCATGACGTGAGGATCCCCGCGATCGTCGCCGTCAGCCAGCTGGCCAGCGCGCCGCCGAACATCGCCCGCAGGCCGAGCCGCGCCACGTCGCTGCGTCGTTCCGGCGCCAGGCCGCCGATGCCGCCGATCTGGATGGCGATGCTGCTGAAATTGGCGAAGCCGCACAGGGCGTAGGTGGCGATCACCACGCTGCGCGGCGAGAGGGCGCCGGCCTCGACGGCCCTCTGCAGCTCCACGTAGCCCAGGAACTCGTTGACGGCGATCTTGGTGCCCAGCAGGTTGCCGAAGGTGGTCGCCTCGCTCCAGGGCACGCCCATGGTCCAGGCGAGCGGGGCGAAGATGTAGCCGAAGATCTCCTGTAGCGACAGTCCGGCCAGGCCGAGCCCCGCGTTGATCATGGCCACCAGGGCCACGAAAGCCAGCAGCATGGCGCCGATGTTGGCGGCCAGCTTCATGCCCACGCCCGCGCCGCCCGCGGCGGCGTCGATGAGGTTGGCGTATTCCTGCGGCACGGCCAGCTTGACCTCGCCGGCGGTGGCCGATCTTTCCATCTCCGGGAACATGATCTTGGCGACGACCAGGGCCGCCGGCGCCGACATCACCGAGGCCGCCAGCAGGTGACCCGCATCCACGCCGAAGCGCACGTAGGCCGCCATCACGCCGCCGGCGACCGTCGCGAAGCCGCCGCACATCACCGCCATCAGTTCCGAGTTGGTCATGGTCTTGATGTAGGGGCGCACCACCAGGGGCGCCTCGGTCTGGCCCACGAAGATGTTGGCGGCGCAGGAGAGGGTTTCCGAGCCGCTGGTGCCCATGGTCCGCCGCATGATCCAGGCCATGCCCGCGATCAGCCGCTGCATGACGCCCAGGTGGTAGAGGATGGCCATCAGGCTGGAGAAGAAGATCACCGTGGGCAGGATGTGGATCGCGAAGACGGTGCCCAGGGGGATCAGGTCGCCGGTTGCCGAGTTGACGACCTGGATGTAGCCGCCCTCCGGGCCCGGCGTGATGTAACGGACCAGGTTCTCGTCGGTGCGGAAGAGGTTTCCGAAGAGGAAGGCCGAGCCGGCGTCCGTGAAGCCCAGCACGCGGGCCACGGCGACGCGCGCGCCCGCGAAGAAGGTCTGTCCCCAGGGGGTGCGCAGCAGCAGCAGGGCGAAGGCGAACTGCAGGCCGATCCCCCAGGCGACGGGCCGCCAGCGCACGCGGCGGCGGTTGTTGCTCAGCGCCCAGGCCAGCCCCAGCAGGACGGCCATGCCCAGCAGCGATGTCAGATTGCCCAGGTCCATCGTATCTCCTCTGGTCCGTCGGGATACAGAACCTAGCAGTCCGCAAGCCGCTTGAATAGGCCAAACGCCGGGCCTCCCCGAGCCTCCCTCGGCACACCGTCGAGACGCGACGCGCAGCCAGGGATACGCCCCATTGGACGGGCGCCGTTGACACCGTCGAATGGTGTGGTATCTTTCCCGCTCATGAACGACCATGCGCCACAATCTCCACCTCCGGTGATCATCGGCGTTGCCGGAGGCACGGGCTCGGGCAAGACGACCGTCGCGCTGCGGGTCCAGGAGGCCGCGCCCGGCAAGACAGTGCAGATCATCCATCACGATTCCTATTACCGCGACAATTCGCACCTCTCGCTGAAGGACCGCGCGAAGATCAACTACGACCATCCCAACGCCTTCGACACCGCGTTGCTTGTCGAGCACCTGAAGATGCTGAAGAACGGCGAGGCTGTGGACGTGCCGGTCTACGATTACGCCACCCATTCGCGGCGCCCCGAGACGCGGCGGGTGGAGCCGGCGGACATCATCTTCGTCGAGGGCATCCTGGTGCTGGAAGCGAAACCGTTGCGCGAGTTGATGGACATCCGGCTCTACGTGGGCGTCGACGCCGACGAGAGGTTCATCCGGCGGCTCAAGCGGGACACCCGCGAGCGCGGGCGCAGCGTGGAATCGGTCATCGACCAGTACATGAAGGTCGTGCGGCCCATGCACCTGCAGTTCGTCAATCCGACCAAGAAATACGCGCACCTGATCATCCCCGAGGGGGGGCACAACCAGGTGGCCATCGACCTGATCGCCGCCAAGATCGCGGCGATCATCCAGGCGCGGCACGGCTAGGCCGGGCCGCGAGCAACGGAGGCGTCCCATGCAGTTCGACGACGCGGCCCTGGCCCTGCGCGATCCCCTGATCGACAAGATCCTGATCGCTTCCGGCGACATCCAGAAGCGCATCCAGCAGCTGGGCACCGAGATCAGCCGCGACTACGTGGACCGCCAGCCCGTCCTGGTCTGCATCCTCAAGGGCGCCTTCGTGTTCCTGGCCGACCTGACCCGGCACATCTCGATCCATCACGAAATGGACTTCATGGCCATCAGCAGCTACCACGGCGGCACCGAGAGCACCGGCGTGGTCAAGATCGAGAAGGACCTCAAATCCAACATCACCGACCGCGACGTCCTGATCGTCGAGGACATCGTCGATACGGGACTGACGCTGAACCATCTGCTCGAGCTGCTCGAGACCCGCAGTCCGCGCAGCATTCGCGTCTGCTCCCTGCTGGACAAGGTGTCGCGCCGGATCGTGCACGTGCCCATCGACTACCGGGGGTTCGAGATCCCGGACGAGTTCGTCATCGGCTACGGTCTCGACTACGACGAAAAGTACCGCAATCTGCCCTTCATCGGCGTGCTCAAGCCGTAGCGGGCTGTCGCCCGGGGCTGGGGCGCGCGAGACAAAAGGACGCTGCACATGAACGTTCAGGGCCGCGGACCGGACGACGCCCGTTTTCCGGAGACACTCACCTTCGACGACGTGCTGCTGGTGCCCGGCTACTCCGAGGTCATTCCCCGCGACATCGACACTTCCACGCGCCTGACCCGCGAACTCGTCCTCAACGCGCCCCTGCTCTCGTCGGCCATGGACACCGTGACCGAGGCCGAGCTGGCCATGGCCATGGCGCGCCAGGGCGGTCTCGGCGTGATCCACAAGAACCTCTCGCCGCAGGTGCAGGCCGAGCACGTGCGCCGCGTCAAGCGCAGCGAGTCGGGCATGATCACCGATCCCATCACGCTGGCGCCCGACCGGCCCATCCACGAGGCGCTGGGCCTGATGGCCGAGAATCGCATCTCGGGCGTGCCCATCACCGAGGGGCGGCGCCTGGTGGGCATCCTCACCAATCGCGACCTGCGTTTCTGCCGCGACACGACCCGGCCCGTGCGCGAGGTCATGACCAGCGCGAACCTGGTCACCGTCCCCGAGGGCACGACCCTGGAGGAGGCCTCCGAGCGGCTGCACGAGCACCGCATCGAGAAGCTGCTGGTGGTCAGCGGCGACGGCGAGCTGCGCGGCCTGATCACGGTTAAGGACATCCAGAAGCGGATCGACTATCCCCACGCCAGCAAGGACGCCCAGGGACGCCTGCTCTGCGCCGCCGCGGTGGGTGTGGGACGCGGTGTCGAGGAGCGCGTGGATCTGCTGGTCGTCGCCGGCGTCGATCTGCTGGTCGTGGACACCGCGCACGGGCATTCCCGCAACGTGATCAAGGCGGTGCGCGCCATCAAGCAGCGCTATCCGGACCAGCAGGTCATGGCCGGGAACATCGCCACCGGCGAGGCAGCCGCGGCGCTGGTCGAGGCGGGCGCCGACGCCGTGAAGGTGGGCATCGGTCCGGGATCGATCTGCACCACGCGCGTGGTCTCCGGCGTGGGCGTGCCCCAGATCAGCGCCATCCTCGACGTGGCGCGGGTCACGGCCGAACTCGGCGTGCCCATCGTCTCGGACGGCGGCGTGAAGTACTCGGGCGACGTGGTCAAGGCCATCGCCGCGGGCGCCGACACCGTCATGATCGGGTCGATGTTCGCCGGCACCGAGGAGGCGCCGGGCGAGAAGATCCTCTTCGAGGGCCGCGTCTACAAGACCTATCGCGGCATGGGTTCGGTGACGGCCATGCAGGACGGGAGCAAGGACCGCTACTTCCAGGAGAGCGTCTCCGATCCCGATAAGCTGGTGCCGGAGGGCATAGAGGGTCGCGTTCCCTACAAGGGGGCGCTGGCGGACATCTTCTACCAGATCGTCGGCGGTCTGCGCAGCGGCATGGGATATTGCGGCGCCGCGTCGATCGCCGACCTGCAGCGCAAGGCCCGTTTCGTGAAGATCACCGGCGCCGGCTTGCGCGAAGGCCATCCCCACGACGTCCACGTGACCAAGGAAGCTCCCAACTACGGCAAGAGCTCCTGATGGTCCGGCGCACCCTGCTGAGGCTGGCCGGCATCGGGCCGGACTTTCGCCGCTTGCTGCTGGCCACGCTCTGCTTCGGCGCGGCCAGCGGCATCTTCCTCTCCACGTTGAACAACTATCTGAGCGACATCCACGACCTGGACACCGCCGCCCGCGGCTGGCTCGAGTTCCCGCGCGAGCTGCCGGGCTTCGCCATCATGTTCGTCTCGGCGCTGCTGTTGGGCTTCATGCGCGAGACACGCATGGCCGCCGTCGCCATGGTCCTGACAGCCGCCGGCGCGCTCGGCCTGGGCATCATGGCGCGCGACACGGTGCTGCTGGTCGTCTTCATCATCGTCTGGAGCCTGGGCGACCACATCATCTTCGCCGTGGAGGGCCCCCTCGGCCTCCACCTGGCGAAGCACGGCAACGAGGGTCATCGGCTCGGCCAGCTCGGCGGCGCGCGCAACCTGGGCGTGATCGTGGGTGTCGGCGGCGTCTACCTGCTCGCGAAACTGGCCGGCAACCGTTACGACCTCTTCTACGGCCTGGCGGCGCTGGCCGCCGTCCTGGCCGGCTGGAACTACGCGCGCCTGAGGGTGGGGGAGACGTCGGCGCGGTCGCGCCGCCTGATCTGGAAGCGCAAATACGGCATCTTCTACGCCATCAGCGCCCTGTTCGGCGTGCGCAAGCAGATCTTCCTGGCCTTCGGCGGCTGGGTGCTGGTGCGCAACCACGGCGTCGAGGTGTCGACCATCGCCCTGCTGTACTTCATCGCCGCCGCCCTGGGCGTGTTGTTCCGGCCGCTGCTGGGCGACGTGATCGACTGGGTCGGCGAGCGTGTGGTGCTGGCCGCGGACGAGGTCATGCTGTTGCTGATCTGCCTGGCCTATGCCTTCGCCTCGGACATCCTCGGCACGCCCTGGGACCTGCGTCTGCTCTACGGGGCCTACGTGCTGGACAGCGTGCTCTTCGCCCTGCGCATCGCGCGCACCACCTACCTGAAGAAGATCGCCGACGATCCCAGCGAGATCACCCCGACGATCAGCATGGGCATCACCATCGATCACGTGGTGGCCATGAGCCTGCCCGTCCTGTCGGGATACATCTGGGAGACCTATGGTTTTCGCTGGGTCTTCCTGCTGGCCGGCGCCATCGCCGTGGCGGGGTTCTTCATCTGCCTGCGGATACGTGTGCCGGAACCGGCCGTTCCCTCTGCGGAGGCCGCCGCGCGACCCGCGTCCTGACCATCGCCCTGGCCGGCGACCTGGGGGCGGTGGCGCGCTACGGACTATCCGGTCTGGTGCAGCGCTGGGCCGGCGCGCGCTTCCCGCTGGGCACGCTGGCCGTCAACGTGGCGGGCTGCTTCCTGATCGGCCTGCTGGCCACCCTGAGCCTGGAATGCTGGTCGCTCAGCCCCGTCACCCGCACCGCCCTGCTCATCGGCTTCCTGGGCGCGTTCACCACCTTCTCCACCTTCAGCTACGAGATCCTGGCCCTGCTGCGCGAGGGGGCGGTCTGGCGGGCGGCGCTCAACGTCGGCCTGTCGGTGCTGTTGTGCCTGGGTGCGGCGTGGGCGGGCGTGGTGCTGGCGTCGCGAGTCTGATACGTTCCGTCTACCCCTTGACCACCACGAGCGGTCGCAGACGGGCGACCCTGGTCGCCAGCCCGGCGTCGTGGACCGTATCCACCACCGCGGACACGTCCTTGTAGGCCTCGGGCATCTCCTCGGCCAGGGTTCGTTTCCCGGTCACACGCAGGGTCACGCCGCGGGCGCGCGATTCGGCCAGCAGGTCGCGGCCGTGTCCCGCCTTCAGCGCCCGCTTGCGGCTCATGACCCGTCCGGCGCCGTGGCAAGCGGAACCGAAGGTCTCGGCCATGGCCTGGTTGGTGCCGCGCAGCACGTAGGAGCAGCGCCCCATGTCGCCGGGAATGAGCACCGGCTGGCCGGTGGCGCGGTAGCGCTCCGGCAGTTCGGGTCGGCCCGGTCCGAAAGCGCGCGTGGCCCCCTTGCGGTGGACGCAGAGACGGCGGCGCCGTCCGTCGACCACGTGCTCCTCCCACTTGGCGATGTTGTGGGCCACCTCGTAGACGGTGCGCAGCCCGTCCGCGGCCCCGGCGCCCAGCACCCGGCCCACGGCCCCGCGCACGAGATGCGCGATGATCTGGCGATTGGCGAACGCGAAGTTCACGGCCGCGGCCATGGCGCCCAGGTAGGCGCGGCCGTCGGCCGAGTCCAGGGGTGCGCAGCAGAGCTGGCGGTCGGGCAGCGCGATGCCGTAACGGGCGGCGGCGCCGACCATGGCGTGCACGGCGTCGTCGCAGACCTGATGACCGAAGCCGCGGCTGCCGGTGTGGATCATCAGCGTCGCCGTGCCCTGGCGCAGCCCCATGGCCGCGGCGGCCTCCGCGTCGAAAACCTCGTCGACCCAGCCCACCTCGAGGAAGTGGTTGCCCGAGCCCAGGGTGCCCAGCTGCCGACGGCCGCGCTCGCGCGCCCGGGCGC
>JAHIYU010000108.1 GCA_018814885.1 bacterium
CGCCAGCTCGGCCAGCGTGTGGGCGCCTGAGAGCGCTTCCAGAGCGACCCGGGCTTTGAACTCAGCTGAGAATGAACGTCGTTTGGCCATTGCTCCTGTCCTTCGCGTTTGAGGGCGGGAGCCACCTTAGCATACTGTCCGAATATTGGGGACCACCTCTGGCTACCATCCCCTTGCCCCCGGGCGACTACGATTTCACCCTGCGGGTCCGTACTGCCGACGGGCGCGCCCGCGACGAGTACACGTTCCGGTTCCACGCCGGTGACGGCAGCTCGGGCGTGATTCGATGACATGGGGAATCGTTCGCAGGGCGGGACCTTCGGGGCCCGCCCCTTCTCGTGCGGAGCACGTCTCCAGCCCCGACCGTCTCCTTGAAATCCCCGACCGGCCCCATTCACGTCCGCTTCGCCATGGTGTACACTGATCGTCGCCCCTCACCCCCGACCGGCCCGTCCGCTCGGGGCTGAACCTCAGTTACCCGGGGGAGAAGTCGCCATGCATACCCCGTCCGCCACCTGCCGCCTACCCTTGCTCCTGGCCATAACCGCCGCCCTGGCCGCCGCCACCGCCGCCGCCGCCCCGGGGGACGCCCTGAACGTCTCGCTCGAGAGCCGCTGGGCCGACGGCCCCTCCTACGCCGTCCACGCCGAGGGCCACATCGTCTACTGCGGCAACGGCGGCGTCCTCGAGATCTGGGATTGCTTCAACCGGTTCTCCCCGTATCTGCTGGGCAGGCTCGCCACCCCTTCGGCGATCTTCGACATCGAGGTCTCCGGCGGCTACGCCTACCTGGCGAACTACCAGGCGGGCCTGCTGGTCGTCGACGTCGGCGACATGCGCGCGCCGGCCGTCGTCGCCCGGCTGCAGACCGACGGGGACCTCTACCGGATCGCTCTCGACGGGAGCCTCGTGTACGCCTGCGACTTCGACTACGGGCTGCGCATCATCGACGCGAGCGACCCCGCGGATCCGACCGAGATCGGCAGCTACCTGACCGACTGCCGGCCGTCCGACGTCGTTGTCGCCGGCGGGCTGGCCTACGTGGCCGACATGTACGACTCCGGCCTGATGATCCTCGACGTGGGCTCCCCGGCGACGCCGGCTCTGGTCGGCTACTACTACGGCGACGATCCGCCGTGGGCGGTGGACCTCGTGGGCACGACCGCCTATCTGGTCGGCGACTACGGCGGTTTCGCGGTGGTGGACGTCTCCGACCCCGCCGATCCCGGCGAGGTCGCCACCGCCTGGATGAACGACGTGGGCTACGACGTCACCGTCCAGGGCGACTACGCCTTCGTGGCCAACGACTGGGACGGCCTGGGCATCTACGACCTGTCCGCCCTGCCGTCGATCACCCGTGTCGGCCACCGCGACACCGCGGGCAAGGCCTGGCGCCTGGCGCTGGCGGGCGACGTCGCCTACGTCGCCGACCAGGCCGGCGGCCTCTACGCCCTCGACGTCACCGGCGCCCCGGTGATCGGCCTGATCGATCACCGCCAGACGCCCGGACTGCTGCAGCCGGTGGCCCTCCACGGCAACTTCGCCTACCTGAGCGACGAGTCCAACGGCCTGTGGATCGTCCGGTGCCGGCCGCCCGCCTACCCCGTCGAGATGGGATTCTGCGCCTTGCCGGGCTCTCCCTACCACCTCGACGTCGCCGGCGACTACGCCTACGTGGCCTGCTACGCCGGCCACCTGCAGATCGTCGACGTCAGCGATCCGGCCGCCCCGTTCCCCGCCGGATACTACGAGACGCCCACCTACCCCCTGGGCACCGGCGCCGTGTCGGTCGCCGTGCAGGGGACCTACGCCTACCTAGTCGATCGCTACTGGGGCCTGTACGTCCTGGACGTCACCGATCCCACCGCGCCGGTCGGGGTCGGCAGCTGGGGCATGATCTCCTATCCCATGGACGTGGACGTGGCGGGCGACTTCGTCTACGCGGTGGACCAGATCGCCGGCTTCCGCATCTTCGACGTGAGCGATCCGGCCGACCCGGTCCAGCGCCACTTCGTCTCCCTGGAAGGCACCTCCTGGGCGGTCACCGTCGACGGCGGCCGCGCCTTCGTCTCGCGGGGCTGGCGCGGCCTGACCGTCTTCGACGTCTCGGACCCGGACGCCATCGCGCTGGTCACCCACTACACGGGCCTCTCCAACTGCAAGGAGGTCGCCGTCTGCGGGGATTACGCCTACGTGGCGGACGGGGGACGGATGCGCGTCCTGGACATCGCGTCCCTGCCGGCGATCGCGGAGGTGGGGTACTACGACACCGGCGGCGGCGCCCTGGGCATCGCCGCCGCCAGTGACCTGATCCTCGTCGGCGATTGGGAGGACGGCCTCTATCTGCTGAGCAACGATCTCGTCCTGCCCTCGGCGGCCGACGACTCGGCGCCGGCGCGCCCGGTGCTGCGGCAGAACTTCCCCAACCCGTTCAATCCCCGGACCACGATCTCGTTCGACCTGCCGGCCGTCGCCCGCGTGGCGCTGGCCGTCTACGCCGTCGACGGCCGGCGGGTGACGACCCTGATCGACGGCGAGCGGGGGCCCGGCCCGCACCGGGTCGTGTGGCACGGCCGGGATGCGGCCGGGCGGCCGGTGTCCTCGGGCACGTACTTCTACCGGCTGGAGGTGGACGGCCGGCGTGCGGTCAGGGGGATGGTGCTGTTGAAGTAGATCGCGGTTTCGCGGTTCATCGCCGAAACAGCGTGACAGAAAGCCCGATTCACGCTTTGGGGTCATTATCGACGGAGAGATCATTCCCTTCGCCCGGTTTCTCGCCGGGCTGACGCTTAACGCGGAGCGAGGGCCGACAACACTCCCAGCACCTCCAACAGGGCCTGCGTATCCTGCTCGCAGTACTCCCGCAATCCTTCCAGCACCCGCCGTTTCTCTGCCGCGTCCACGTCGCCGAACACCGCCCGCTGGAACTCGCGCATGGCCTGGTTCCCGTCGGCGATCGCCATCCCCGCGTAGCCGCGGCCGGTCAGCGCCGGCAGCACGTGCTTGAGCGAGCAGCTGCCCCGCTGCTGCGGATGGTGGTACCAGAAGTTCCGGAAGGGCGTGAGCAGGTCGCTGAACCTGTCGTCCAGCCCGTCCAGGAACGCGGCGTGCCCGGGAAAGCCGGCGGCCAGCTCGCGCAGCACCCCCCGTTCGAAAACCGTGTTGAAGGCCAGGATCGTCCCTGTCGGACCGATCCCCCGCAGTGCCTCGATCAATCCCGGCCGCGGATCCTCTGCGGTCTCGGCCAGGTACGCGAGGTGGCGCGGCGCGGCGCCTTCGCTTTCGACGACGTGCAGCGAGAACTGGAAGGGCACTTGCTGGTAAGGACCCGTGCCGTCGTAGAGCGGCACGGCCGCGGCCACCGTCTCGAAGTCCAGGCAGTGGAGGGGATACGCGAGGCCCTCCAGCCAGGCGCGCAACGGCCCGGGCTCGACGTGCGCCCGGCCCGACGCGACGGTCCGCTGCTGGATCAGCTGCTTCCCGTTCAGCGCGTCGGCGGGCGCGTCCGTCAGCGCCAGCACGCCCCGGTCGATCAGCGCGAAGACGGCCTCCTTGCGCGCCCGGTACAGCTCCAGGACGGGGTGCTCCGGCAGGTGCGCCGAGCACATCGGCCACAGGTCGCAGGGGTGGGGCGACTTGCAGTGCGGGCCGAGGGGCGTGTCGGGACAGTCGCCCGCGATCACGCCGCGCATGTCGGCGATCTGCGCCGGCACCTCGGCCTGCAGGGCCCGCGCCTCGTCCGTGACGTCGGCGCGATGGAACAGCCCGGCCGGGTCCACCGCGCCGCGGCGCACGTACGACGCGTCGATATGCATCAGGTGCAGCCGCCGGAGCTTCACGCGCGCGCGTTCGGCCAGGCGGGCCTGGAAGGCCACGTCCGCCAGGTTCTGCGGCTTTACGCCCGTGCCGCTCTTCACCTCGATCAGGTCCCAGGCGTCGCCGTCCGCCGGGACCAGGATGTCCGCCCGGCAATAGACGCCGTCGTCCAGGAAGCTGGCCTCGAAGATCGGTCGGCGGGCGGGCAGCAGCGCGCTCGTCGCGGCGGCGGTCCGACCGAGGTCCGCGAAGTCCATGGGCACCTCGACGCCGTCCGGGTACAGACGCTTCGCCAGGTCGCCAACCTGGTGCCCCGCGTCGAAGATCGCCTGCGTGGCGGCGTCGACGGGGGGGAAGGCGTCGCGCCGGTTGAAGTGGTGCCACAGCAGCTTGGGGCACTGCAGGCCGGCGAGGTATTTCGATTTGGAGATGGTTCGATTCATGACGGGATATCCTTTCCCGATATTGCCAGAGATGGGACTGATGCCAGGGTATTCGGCGCCGGCGATGTTGTCCAACGATGTAGAGCGCTGGCTTTGGAACCGGCGCTTACACGTCGGCGTGGGCACCCAGCGGCTTTCCCGTTCGATTATCATTTGACCCGCCCCAAATTGGTGCGGTATGTTCAAAATCGCCCTTGATCTTATTGCCAAATAAGAGGTGACTCAAAGGGGTACCGATATGTCCCTCCCTGCAGCGCGCATTCCCATCCTGCTCATAGGCCTCATGACCGCGACGGCCTCCCTGGCCGCCGGGACGGCCGCTCCCGATTCCAGCCGCGCGGTCGAGGCCGCGGCGACTGCCGTCGCGGCGGCGGTGGGTGACGCCGAAACTCCCGCCCTGCCTGGTTCGGCCTGGGGCGCCCTGCCGGAGCGCGCCGAGGCCCAACCGCCCCCCGACGATGACGAGCAGGAGAAGGAGCGGGTCCCCAAGAAGAAGGTCCGTAGGAAGGGCGAGAGCCGCAGCGCCTCCGACGACGACGACGACTCCAGCTGCTTCTCGTCGTGCCTCGAAGGCGTCTTCATCAGCATGCTCACGTCCTCGGACGAGGACGAGGACGAGGAAGAGACGGGCTACGTCGAGCCGCCGGCGCTGGTGGCGGACGAGCCGGAGCCGGCGCCCGGCGACACGCTGCAGGAACGGACCTATGCGCAGTACGTCGACGAGCCCGCTCCCGAGAAGGTCTTCACGCCGGCCGCTTTCGGCCTGGTCCTGGATCTGTCCTGGTGGCGGAGCGGCCCCTCGGACGTCTGGAACGAGTACCGGCACGGCGGCGGGCGTTTCGGCGTGGGCGGCAACTTCCTCGTGGGCGGGAGCGCCGAGATAGGGATCGACGCCGCTTTTTCCTGGGCCAAGGGCTACCCGCTCTACGACTACGAGACCTCGACCCGGCTCGAGTCGCCCCAGATCTCGCACCTCTGGCTGCTCGACGTCGGCCTGCGGGCCGGCACGATCCACAACCTGGCGTCCGGCGGGCTGTTCCTGCGCTGGGGGCTGGGCCCCCGCGTGTACCGGGTCAAGGAGTCCGCGGATCTGGACGTCTACGAACTGCCGGGGCCGACGGACCTGACCTACCGCAAGGAGACGCTCTCGGCCTGGCGCCTGGGGGGAGACCTGCTCTTCTCCATGTTGTGGCATACCGAGCACGAAGTCTTCGTCGGCTTCAGTGCGCGCTTCTTCGTCATCCCCTGGGAATCGGCGCGCGAGAAGTCGCTGACCCTGGACTACATAGGCCGCAAGAGCCTGGTGGGGTTCAGCCTCGGCCTGGCGGTCCAGTTCAATGGGCTGTGATCGCGACGCCGGCCCGCGCCTGTCGTCCATGCCGGCATGGAGGACGGTCGTGTTGGCCGCGCTCGTCCTGCTGACCGCCGCCGGCGACGGGCTCGCCGACGGACGCGCCGACGAGCCGGGCGAGCCGCCCCGCGATCCGGCCGGCCTGGCCCTGGACTTCTATCAGCACTACCTCTCCTCGCTGCGGCACGCCCGCTGCCGCTTCCACCCCAGCTGCTCGGAATACGCGCGCCTGGCCATCGCCCGTCACGGCCTGTTCGGCGGCGCCGCGCGGGCCGCCGACCGGCTCATGCGCTGCAACGCCTCGGCGGGGCGCTTCTACGCGCG